>JARRQM010000112.1:0-5616 GCA_037381765.1 Kineosporiaceae bacterium | reverse complement strand
TGCAGGAATCCCGGTCCGGCGGGCCCGGGGGGCAGCAGCCCGACGCGAGCGAGGATGAGGGCAGCGGCGAGCAGGAGGACGACGACGGCACCGGCACTCGCCAGCCGGTAGGACGCCGACAGGACCCCGCCCGAGGTGACCGCCCGACCGCCGTAGGACATCTCCCCCCACGGCGCCCCCGCAGCCAGGGCGAGCTGGAAGGCCGCGACCGCGGTGAGTAACGCAGCGGCGAGGACGGCCGAGGCACGGATGACGGATCCGGACATATAGCTCACTCCTCGTGGCCGGACTCGGGACGGGGTTTCTGGGTGACGACAGGCTCCTCGGCGACGGTGGACTCCGCGGTGAGGGCGGCGTCCGCGGCAGGGGTGTCCTCCGCCATCGCAGCGTCCTCGGCGAGGGAATCGTCGTCAAGGACGGGTCTCCGCACGCTCCGGGCAGCTTCCTGCCCGCCGTCCCCGGCCCGGTGCGAACCGACCCGTTCCGCCCAATGCGCGGCCAGGGCCTCCCGCGGAGCGCGCAACAACAAGTAGGACAGCAGGACGGCGATCAGCGCGGCGATCACCGGGTTGGCCAGGCCCCGGACCCCGGCGAGGGCGAGGACCCCCATCACCGCGGCGAACAGGCCAAGACGCAGGACCGAGTAGGTGAGGAACGGCCGCACCATCCCACCATAAGCGGGGACGCCCCCCGGCGGCCTCCCCGAACGGCTCAAGGGGGTCCCCCGGACGGCCGAAGCAAGGCGGGCGAACCCACCTGCGGCGCCGCCGCACCGTACGCCCGACAGGGGATGCCATGACGCCCGACGGCCGCACGCGAACCGAGCGGACGGCGACCGACCAGCCCGCGCCCTCCTCCGACGGCCCGGTGCTCCCGGCCCGCCCCGACCGCCCCGACCGCCCCGACACCGCACCTCGCGGCGGCGCCACGGGGGCGAGCAGGGTCCGGACCGGGGCCACGGGGAGCGACGGCACCGACGGGACGGGGGCGGCGAACCCGTCCGCACCGAATCGTCCAGCGGTGCTCATCCCCCGGCCGGGGCTACCCCAGGTGCGGGTACCGCGGATGCCCCGGATGCGACTGTCCCGGCCCGGTGGCGGGCGCCCGCTGAGCGGCCCCCGCAACCCCCACCCGTGGCATGACACCCTCGCCCATCAGCGCAGCGCCGCCGGTGGGCCGCTGCTGCCACGGCCCACCGGGCACGCCCCGACCGCGGGAACGTCACCGACGGCAGCAGCGCCGGTGAACCCGGCAACGACCGGAACGTCACCGGCCGCCCCGCCCCTCCCCGAATCGCCTTTCTCCGAGACGCCCTTCCCGGAGCCGGCCTTCCCGGAGCCGGCCTTCTCCGAATCGCCCTTCTCCGAGTTGCCCTTCCCGGAGCCGGCTTTCCCGGAGCCGGCTTTCCCCGAGGATCCCTTCCCCGAGTCTCTGCCGGGGACACCACCAGCACATCAGGATTTCCCCTCTCCCGAGCACGGAACCGGTCCGGACAGCGGTTCCGGTACCGGCCCGGCAGACCCGTCCCGATCTCCCGCAGCACCGCGGCGTACCCCCGGGAACGACGTGTCCGGGCGGCCGACCCTCGTCATGCCGTGGGCCGAGCCCGCCCTACTCGCCGCTCTCGGGACCGCCGGGATCCTGGTGTGCGGAATCGCCCGACCGGAACCGGTCTACTGGCTGGCGGTCGCCGCACCACTGCTCGGGGCCGGCACCGCCGGGCCTCGTCTCGCTGGGCACAGTGCCGCGGCCCGCACCGCTCGGCTCGTGGTGACCTTGCTCGCCGCCCTGGCACTGGGAACGGGGCCGGCGTCCATGGCCGTCCTCGCCCAGACCTGGGTACTCGCCCTCGTCGCCCTCTACCCTTTGCTGCTGCCGCAGCGGTCGACGACCGTCCTGGCTTCCGGCGGAGTACTCGCCCTCTCGCTCCCGGTCGCCGCGAGACTACTCACCTCGGAGCGGTTCCTCGATCTTGACTTCGCCGTCCTCGCCGTACCGGTCGCCGCAGCCCCCGTCGTGGCCGCGCTCGCCGCGGGAATGAACACCTGGCCGGGGCCTCGGGTCGGACCGGCCGGACCCGGTCGGCACGCCGTGACCGGGGAACCATCGAGCGAACCACCGACGGGCCACCCCGCGGACCCGGCACCGGGAGTTCCGGCAGGGACCCCCGCCGGAACCACGGCAGAAGCTCCGGCAGGGTCCCGGGCCGGGTCCCCCGCAACGTCCCCGACGGCGGGCCGGACCTCGCCCGGTCCTGGCCCCGCCCCGTCCGGCGACCCGTTCCCGGACCACGATGACGGCCCCGACCGGATGGGGTTCCCCGAACGTTTCGCACCCGACGGCACCGCACCCGACCGGGTGGGCCCGGATCAGGTGGGCTCGAACCGGGTGGGGTCGGACCGGGCGGTCCCGATCTCCTCGGTCCGGGAACTGTCCGACCGGATCGGCGTCGCGGTCTCCCGCACGGAAGTGGTCGGCGGATCCGTCGCCCTGTTCGTCCTCGAACTCGACCGTGCCCCGGCCACCCCCGGGATGGGGCACGAACGGGTAGTCAGTCAGGTGACCCGGCGGCTGCGGGCCGCCCTGCCCGCCCAGGACGTCCTCGCCCGGATCGCCGAAGGCACGTTCGCCATCCTCGTCGGCGGGGTCGACCCGGCCGGGTGCACCGCGACCGCCCGGCGGCTGTCCGCCCTCGTCGAGGACCCGATCACGACCCCCGACGGATCCGTGTCAACCGGCTGCACGATCGGGATCGCCCTGCGCAGCCCCCAGGTACGGACGACCGAAGACCTGCTGGAAGCGGCCTCCCGGGCACTGCACGCGGTGCAGCGGGGCGGACGTGCCCGGTGGGCGCTGCACGATCCGGCGTTGCAGGCGCACTCCGACTCCCGCGCGGAACTGGAAGCCGACCTGCGACAGGCCGTACGCGAGGAACGGTTCGGGGTGGTCTTCCAGCCCGTGGTCGGACTCGAACCGGGTGAGGGCGTGCTCCGGGTCGAGGCACTGGCCCGGTGGCGCCGCCCGGACGGCAGTGCGGTCCCCCCGCAACGTTTCGTCCCGCTCGCCGACGAACTCGGGCTCGGCCCGGACCTCGGCCGGATCGTCCTCGACGCGGCGTTGGAGGCATGGACCGCCTGCCGGGCCGCCGGACAGCCGCTGCCCGGACTATCGGTGAACGTCGGACCGGCCCAGCTGGAGGATCCCGGGTTCCCCGCCCACCTCGGCACCCGATTGCGCAGGCACGGCATCACCCCGTCCCGGTTCGTCGTCGAGCTGCCGGCCGGTGGCTACATCGACACCGAGCAGGCCCGCAGCTGCCTGGGCATGCTCAACTCCCTCGGGGTCGTCGTGTCCCTGGACAACTTCGGGCGCGACGGGGTGTCCCTCACCGGACTGGCCGAACTCCCGCTGGGCGAGTTGAAGATCGACCGCACGCTCACCAGGAACCTCGGCGGCGATGAACGACTGGTGCGTTCCGCGGTGGCCCTGGCCCGCAGTCTGGACCTGCGCTGCATCGTCTCGGGGGTGGAGACGGCGACCCAGCTCGGCGCGGCCGTCCAGCTCGGCGCGGATGCCGCCCAGGGGTACCTGCTGGCCCGACCGGTTCCGGCAGCGGATCTCGCGGTGGGACTGGCCGGGGCCCGGCGCCGAGTCCGAGGTGAGGACGAGCTCGCCGACGCGCCCGACCACGGGTAACCCGACCACGGCTACCAGCCGCGGGTAGTCCGACCGCGGGTAGTCCAGCCACGGGTAGCCCAACCACGGGTAACCCAGCCACGGCTAGCAGCCGCGGGTAGTCCAGCCACGGGTAGCCCAACCACGGCTAGCAGCCGCGGGTAGTCCAGCCACGGGTACCAGCCGCGGGTAGCCCAACCACGGGTAGTCCGACCGCATCGGAGCACCGGTGACGACGTGTCTGCCGCCAGCACCTACAGTGGAGGTATGGCACGGGTCGTGCTCGCCGTTCTCGCCGTTGGCGTCACCTTCTATGCCTTCTTCGACTGCCTGCGGTGCGCCGACGACGAGGTGCGCGGGTTGCCCCGGCAAGGATGGTGCCTGGTCACCCTGCTTCCGGTGGTCGGGGGGATGGCCTGGCTGCTGTACGGCCGGGCCCGACAGCCCGCAGGCGCCGCGGGAAGGCCGCGGGTGATCGCCCCCGATGATGATCCGGACTTCCTCCGCGGACTCGGGAACCCCCCGGGCGTCCCGGGGCATTCCCCGGACGGGACGCGTTCCCCGGACCCCGGTCGGTCCCGCGACGACGAGGGCGAGGACGGGGCCGGGCGGCCGGACCGCTCTCCCGGCTGATCCCTCCGGAACGTTCCTCGGGATCCGGGACCGCGACGAACCACTGCGCCGGGTGATCCCGGGGTGCCCCGGCTGCCCCTCTCCTGGACGCTCCCCGAATGGGGCCCCGCGGTCAGACCCCGGCGTAGGAGTGCAGCCCGACGAAGAGCAGGTTCACCACGGCGAAGTTGAACAGCAGGCAGGCATACCCGGCGAGGGCCAGCAGGGCGGCCCGGCTGCCGTCCCAGCCCCGGGTCGCCCGGGCGTGCAGGTATCCCGCGTACACCACCCAGATGACGAAGGACCACACCTCTTTGGGGTCCCAGTTCCAGTACCGCCCCCAGGCCGCCTCCGCCCAGATGGCGCCGGCGATCACGGTGAACGTCCACAGCGGGAAGGCGATGACGTGCAGGCGGTGGGCGGTGTGTTCAAGTTCCGTCGAGGGGGGCAACGCGTCGAGGGTGGCACCGCGCCGCGGATTCCGGCCCCGGGCCCGGGCGGACTCACGCCGGTGCTGGGCGAGCTGGAGCACGGTGACCGATGCGCCGAGGGTGAACAGCGCCGAGGCGATGAAGGCCACCGAGACGTGGATGTACAGCCAGAACGAGTGCAGAGCCGGGACGAGCTGACCGGCCGCCGTGTAGAGCACGGTGATCGCGAGCCCGAGAACGAGCAGTACCGGCCCGACCACGAAAGTGCCGAGGTAGCGCAGGTCACGGCGGGTGAGCACGAGCAGGTAGGTGGCGGCGACCACGGCGGTCCCGGCGAGCGCGAACTCGTACATGTTGCCCCAGGGCGCCCGGTGCACGGACAGCCCTCGGGCCAGCACGGCGCCACCGTGCAGGAACGTGGCGAGCACGGTGAGCGACACGGCGATCCCGGCGGCGGTGGAACGGCCGATCGGAACCCGGTCCGGCGCCACAGTGGCGCGTCCGGGGCCGGCACCGGTAGCGGGACCGCGTTCAGAGCCCGGGCCGGAGCCGGAAGCGGCGCCGGGGTGGGCGCCGGACCGGGAAGTAGGGCTGGGGCCGGGTCCGGGTCCGGCCGGAACGAGGGTGCGGGAACGGGTACGGGCACGCACCGGCGCAACGCTGCGAACCACGTCCCGGGAACGTTCCCGACGCCCCGGGCCGCTGCGGCCGGACAGGTCGGCGGCGAAGGTGACCAGGGCACCGGTGTACGCGACCATCGCGGAGTAGACCAAGGTGTTACTGAGCCCGGCCAGGGCGGGGTCGGCGGCCACGTCGGCTCCCTCGCGATCGTTGGACGGCCCGGAACCGGTCCGGGGGACGCTGCCCTCAGACCGGGGCCGGTATCCCGGAGCTGATG
>JARRQM010000111.1:0-6483 GCA_037381765.1 Kineosporiaceae bacterium | reverse complement strand
GGCTACGCGGCACTGTCCGCGGTCGCCTCACTGTGCGCCGTCCCCTTCCTGATCATCTCGGCGCTGCTGGTCATCGGCGCCCTGGTGATCTTCCGGTTCGGGGTCATGCTCTTCCCCGCCTTCGCCACCCTCGGCATGTTCCCGACGATGCGCCAGCTCATCATCGGGATCGGGAACACCCTCGCGGCCGCGGTGATCAACGCGGTGATCTTCGGGATCGGCAGTGCCGTCATGGTCCGGGCGATGGGCGTCATCCTCGACCCGGCCACCGGCCTTCCGACCTGGCTGAACATCGTCCTGATCCTGCTGTTGACGATCGTCATGTGGGTGGCGTTGAGCCCGTTCCGACGGCTCACCCGGATGGTCGCCCCCGGATACGACCCGATCCGTGAGGCCGGTACCGGGCTCGGCCGGATGGGGCGCGGTCTGGCCCGGTTCGGCGGGCGGGCCGCCGCGACCGCGGCCAGCGGGTTCGTCGCCGGACGCGCCGCCGGGGCCGTCGTCGCCGGGGCCGGCGGCGGGGAAGGCACCGCAGACGACGGGTTGCGCGCCGCCCTGTCCAACGGGGTGCACGCGTCCCGGGCCGAGGCCACGGCCCCGTCCTGGGGGGTCGCCGCCGCAGCGCCCCGCCCCTCCCCCGCCGGCGACGCGCCGCCGGTCCCCCGCGACCCCGGGCCGCCGGTGGGACGGGACTCCCGCGCCATCGGGATGGCCCCGGCCCCCGCGGAGGCGACCCCGGTGGACGTCCAGGAACCGGCCCGTGCGGGGGGCCGCAACGAGGAGCGGATCCCGGCCGGCCGGGCCGGCGGACCGTCCCCGGCCGCACCGGCCGACCAGTTGCCCACCTGGGCGGTCGGCGCCGACCCGGTACCGGCCCCGGTCGAACCGGAGGACCACGAGGGCGAGCAGGTGTACGTGCTCTACCGGCCCACCTCCTCCGGCGGAGGGGCCGCCTCGGTAACCGACCTGCGTGACGCCGACACGCGGACGGGGCGGTGATCGGCGATGCCGACCGACCTGCGGTCCTGGGTGTTCGGGAACCCGCGACGGCTACTCCTCATCGTCGGCGGGCTGATCGTCGCCGTCGTCGTGGTGAGCAGCATCATCTCGGCCCGGGGCAACGGTGACGACGCCTCCGGGGCGTTGTCCCGGAATCCCGCGGCGGGCGCCCAGGTTCCCGACGCCGAACCGTTCGTCAACGCCGCCGTCGCGTTCGTCGCGGCCTGGGGGAAGCTCGCCCACGGGCAGAGCGCCGAGGAATGGCACGCCGCGGTACGTGAACTCGCCACCCCGGATCTGGGCAGCTACCTCGACACGGTGGACCCGTCCTCGCTTCCTGACGCCACCCCTTCGGGCAAACCCACCATCGTCGGGCTAACGGCGACATCGGCGATCGTCACCGTTCCGCTCTCCAACGGCCAGTCCGTCTCCGTTTCGGTCCTCGTCAGCGGCGCCGATACGTGGCTCGTTGACGACATCCAACCGGCGACCGGCAACTGAGGTGGCCCATGAGGATCCTCCGGGTGGCAGCGGCGCTCACCGCGGTCGGCGTGGCCGGAACCTTCACCGCTTCGTACTTCCTCATGGCCACCGTGGTGGGGCAGTCCACCGGCAGTGACGCCTACGGGGCGAGCGGATCCTGCGTCGCCGTGGTGAACAACCCGTCCGGCCGCACCGAACTCGACGAGGAACAGCTCACGAACGCGAAGACGATCGCCGAGGTCGGCGCCACCCTGTCGGTCCCGGTCCGCGGTCTCGTCATCGCCGAGGCCACCGCACTGCAGGAGTCCTACCTGCACAACCTGCACTACGGCGACCGGGACAGCGTCGGCCTCTTCCAGCAGCGGCCCTCATCGGGCTGGGGCACCGTCTCCGAACTGACCACCCCGGAGATCGCCGCGGAAAAGTTCTACCAGGCCTTGGTGAAGGTGCCCGGCTGGCAGGGAATGGCACTGACCCGGGCGGCCCAGGCGGTGCAACGCTCGGCCTACCCCACCGCCTACGCCAAGTGGGAGCCCCTCGCCCAGTCCCTCATCGACTCCATGGTCGGCCAGAACGGTGAGGCCGCCCTGATCGACTGCGGCAGCAACGTCGGGGCGGGTCTGCCCAGCGGAGCCGTCGGCGACATGCTCAACATCGCCGTTGCACAAAGAGGTGAGCCCTACGTGTGGGGGGCCACCGGCCCGGATGCTTTTGACTGTTCCGGCCTTGTCGTCTACTCCTGGAGACGGGCCGGATACCCCCTCGCGGTACGGACCTCGGAGCAGATGTACGGGGTTTCCACGGTCATCCCCGCCGGGCAGGAACAACCGGGTGACCTGCTGTTCGGGCATTTCAACAGCAACGGACCGGGCCACGTGATGATCGTCATCGAGCCCGGCGTCGCCATCGAGGCGCCGCATACCGGGGACGTCGTGAAGATCGTCGACTACGACCCGGCGGGCTGGACGATCGGCCGGCTCAACGCCGAGGCCTTCGTCGGCGACGCGCCCGGCTGAGCATCGGCCCCGGTCCTCGCTCCGGTCCTCGCTCCGGTCCCGTCCCGCGTCCCCGGCGTAGCGGGAACGGGAGCGGCCCTCTGGTGGCGTTCAGTCCCGCGGGGTGGCGCCGAGGCTGTACCCGTGCGACGTCCATTCGGCGATCATGTCGAAGCGGTCGCCGCGGACGATGGTGCGGCGGTACTCGACCTGCCCGGTGCGGGCCCGCCCGATCCGTTGGATGGCCAGGCAGGCCACCCCCCGGGGGACGTGCAGGAGCTGCCGTTGGGCGGTCGTCGGGGCGATCGCCCGGATCCGTTCCCGACCACCGGTCACCCGGACGCCGCAGCGGGTGGCGAGTTCGTCGTACAGACCGGCGCGGGTGAAGTCGGCGTCCAGGAGCGGCCGGGCCACCTCGGCGGGTAGCCACACCTCGTCGTGGGCGAGGGGGTCCCCGGCGGCCAGTCGGAGCCGCTCCAGGTGGAACATCTCGGAGTCCTCGGACAGCCCGAGTTCGGCCGCGGCCTCCGGCCGGTGCTCGCAGGACTGGGCGAGGACGACGCTGGTCTGCTCCACCCCGCGCGACTCAACCTCCCGGAACAGCGAGTACAGGCTGCCCAGGGGCTGCTCGATGCGCAGATCCGCGACCGTGGTGGGGCGGCCCCGGGAGGAAGTGATCGTCCCGTCCTCGCGCAGCCGACGCAGCGCCTCCCGCACCGTGTACCGGGAGACCCCGTAGGTCTGCACGAGTTCGTGTTCCCCCGGGAACCCCGACCGGAAGGTGCCCGACGCCAGCCTGCGCACGAGATCCTGGTGCAGCTGCGCCCACAGCGGCACGGGACTGTCACGGTCGAGCCGGGCCGGCTTCCGGTTCACCACATCCACACCCTAGGGCCCGTTGGGCGTCCCCCGGGACATTCGTTCCGCAGCGAACTTGTCCGGACTGCCCGGGACGGGGTCCGGCGGACCGGCGGACCCCGTCCCGGGCGCCCTCGTACGGGCGGTCGCGCACCCGGATTTGCGTCCGGGCGCCGTCCTCGGGCGCCGGCACCCGGGTGCCCCGGCCCGGGGGCGGCGTAGCGTCGGTGCGGAGTTCGACGGCACGTTCTCAGGAGGCCGCCACGGTGAATCCGGCCTGCCAGGCGGCGAACCCGCCGATGAGGTCGGAGACGTCGGGGTGACCGGCTGCCCGCAGCAGGCTCGCGGCCACGCTCGACCGGTAGCCGCCGGCGCAGTAGACGACGACCGGCCGGTCCTGCGGCACCTCCGCGACCCGGCCCGCCAGCTCGGCCAGCGGGATGTGCCAGGAGCCGTCCAGGACGCCGTTCGCTTCCCGTTCGCCGGCGTTGCGGACGTCGAGCAGCAGGGGCGGTGCGGCCCCGTCGAGGACCTCGGCCAGCTGAACCGCGGTGAGCCGACTGGACGGGCCGACCTCGTCGGCGAGTTCCTCCAGGGCGACCTCCTGATGTGCGAGGTAGCCGTCGACCCGGTCGAACCCGATCCGGGCCAGCCGGATCACGGTCCGCGACTCCTGCCCCGGCGGGGCGACGACGATGAGGTCGCGGTCGGCGGCCAGCACCGACCCCGCGGTCTCCGCGAACCGGCCGTCGGCCGGGACGTTCACCGCCCCGGTGAGATGTCCGGCGGCGAACACCTGCGGGTCGCGGGCGTCGACGACGACCGCGCCGGCGGCCCGCCGGTCACGGACCTCCCGCACGGTGAGCGCCGCCGCCGGCCGGGACTCGTCGAACACGTCGCGGTCCTTGCGGTTGAGGATCGCGTCGTAGACGAAGGACGCGGGGGCCGATGGTTGTCCGGCGGTGACGAGGGCGACGAAGTCCTGTTCGGTCATCGGCTGGCAGGCGTAGTTCGTCGCGCGCTGCTCACCGATGCTGGACTGCCGTTCCGCGGAGAGGTTCTTCCCGCAGGCCGACCCGGCGCCGTGGGCGGGGAAGACCCGGGTCGCGTCCGGCAGGCCCATCAGCCGGTTCTGCACCGAGTCGTACAGTTCCCGACCGAGTTCGTCGGCGGTGACACCGATCGAGGCGAGCAGGTCGGGGCGTCCGACATCGCCGATGAACAGCGCGTCGCCGGTGAGCACGCCGTACGGCACGGTGTCGTCCGGGTCCTCCAGGACGACGACACTGATCGACTCCGGGGTGTGCCCGGGGGTCTCCATGATCTGCAGGGTGACCCGGCCGAGGCTGATCCGTTCGCCGTCGGTGAGCCGGCGGATCGGGTACTCCGGGTCGGCCCGCTTCCCGTAACCGATCCAGGCGCCGGTGGCCTTGGCCAGTTCGAGGTGGCCGGCGAGGAAGTCCGCGTGGAAATGGGTGTTGATCACCCCGACGATCGTGAGACCGCGGCTGTCGGCGTCCTCGATGAACTCGGAGACATCTCGCCGCGGGTCAACGACCACGGCTTGCCCGGTCTGCTCATCGGCCACCATGTAGGACGCCAGGGACAGGCAGTCGAGATAGTACTGGGCGAAGTACATTTCGGTTCTCCTTCAGAGGATCTCAGTCCCACCGGCAACAGTGACACTGAACCCCCTGGGGGTATCAGGTATTCCCCGGCAATCCGACAGGACGGCTGCACCACCCGGCCGTCGGGTGGTGCAGTCGGACGCCTGCCCGGCCGGACGACTGGACGTCGAAACGTCCGGAAGTCCGGTCACGGGCGCAGGGCGCGGAACGCGGGCAGCGCAGCTACGGTGCGAGAGCCGAGGGCCAGGCCCTCAACCCGGATTCCCCTCCGGTAGGTCCGCCCCTTTTCCGAGGCGTGACGCCGCGAGGAGTGCCGGTTCGCCGTGCGGCGGCTCCCGCACGTTCCTGCGCCGCACGACGAGCACGATGAGGGTACCGACGCCGGCGACGGTCAGCACGGCGAGCGTGACCCACCCCGCCGCGGCCCCCGGCAGCTGCTGACCGAGCACGAGCAGGCCCATGGTGAGGACGAACCATCCGAAGATCCGGCGCATGTCATCCTGCGCGAACCGGCCGGTGAACCGCCCCCCGATGAGGCTGCCGACGATGGCGCTGGCGGTCACCCCCAGGGCGAGCCCCCAGTCGATTCCGGCCCCGATCAGGTGTCCCGCCAGCCCAGTCCGGACAGCAGGACCAGGGCGGGAACGATGAGGAACCCCCCGCCGGCGCCGACGAAACCGGTGAGACCACCGACCGCGAACCCGGTGCGGGCGAGCTTCCAGCGGGCCCCGCGCGCGGCCACGTCCGGCTCCGCCCCGGCGCGGCGGCCGCGGATCATCGCCACCGCGGTGGAGACCATCAACACGGCAAAGGTGGTGAGCACGACGGCATCCGGAACGTGTTTGCCGGCCTGACCACCGAGGAACGCGCCGATCGCGCCGGGAATCCCGAAGTCGAGTCCGGCCCGCCAGCGCACCCGCCCCTCCCGGGCATGTGTCACCAGGGCGATAGCGCTGGTCACGGCGACGACGAAGAGCGAGGTCGCGGCTGCCTCATTCGCGCCCAGCCCCGCCACGTAGACGAGAAGGGGGACGGCGAGCACCGACCCCCCTCCGCCGAGCAGACCGAGCAGGACGCCCACGATGGCGGCGAGGACGATCGTGAGGGCGATCATGGGCGGACCCGCCTCAGGCCACCGGGGCACCGGACTTAACCGGCAGCCCCGCCCGGATCCACCCCATGGTTCCGCCGGCGAGGCTGTACGCCTCGACCCCGGCGCGGCGCAGGGCCAGCGTCGCATGCAGACTGCGGGCCCCTGTCGCGCACACGATGTAGATCGGCGTGTTCTCGGGGAGGGTGGAGAACGCCCCGGCGAGAGAGTTCAACGGGACCAGGCGAACCTCGGGGATGTGCGCGGCGACGTACTCGTCGGGCTGCCGGACATCGATCACGTAGGCACCCTCACGATGTGCCTCCTGGAACTCCTGCAGGCCCACCTCCATGGTCCGCTCCATCAGAAATCGTCCCTTTCGTCGAGTGTATATACCCCCCGGGGTATATACACGGTAACATGAGTGCCG
>JARRQM010000110.1:2363-11392 GCA_037381765.1 Kineosporiaceae bacterium | reverse complement strand
GGTGGGACCCGGACGGGACCCGGACGGGACTCGGCCGGGACTCGGGTGGGACCCGGACGGGACTCGGCCAGGACTCGGCCAGGACTCGGGCGATGCCCGGGGTCAGTGCCCGAGCATCGGGGCGAACAGCCGGGCCAGGATGCTGGCCCGGCCGGTCACGCGTTCCTCGGCGTCGGCCCAGGACATCGCCCGAAGCCCGGCGTTGATGCCGAGCCAGCGCAACGGCTCCGGCTCCCAGACGGGGGAGCGGTGCCCGACCCAGGGCAGCCGGGTGAGCTCGGTATCCCGGCCGAGGACGAGGTCGGCGAGGGTCCGTCCGGCGAGGTTGGCGGAACCGACCCCGTCCCCGACATAGCCACCGGCCCCGCCGAGGCCTGTGGCCGGGTCGAAACCGACGGAGGCGTGCCAGTCCCGGGGAACCCCGAGCGGACCGCCCCAGAGGTGGCTGATCCGGTACCCGGCCAGTCCGGGGAACAGCTCGTGCAGGGTCGCGGTGAGCCCGGTGAAAACCCGCGGGGCCCGGTCGAAGGCGGGGCTGATCCGCGACCCGAAGTGGTAGGGGGCGCCCCGGCCGCCGAAAACGAGCCGGCCGTCGGCGCTGCGCTGACCGTAGACGACGAGGTGCCGGTGGTCGGCGAAGGTCTCCCCGCGGGCCAGCCCCGCGGTCCGCCAGAAATCGTCCGGCAGCGGTTCGGTGGCGATCATCAGCGAGTACACGGGGGCGATCGCGCGGGTCGAACCGGGCAGTGTCGCGGTCCAGGCCTCGGTGGCCCGCAGGACCGCTCCGGCGCGTACGGTGCCCCGGTCGGTACGGACCTCCGGTCCGTCCCCCGGATCGGGCAGGCTGGCCCGGCCCCGGGCCGGGCCTCGGGACGGGACGATCTCCCGCACCCGGGTGCCCTCGACGATCCGCCCACCGCGCCGTTCCACGGCCCGGGCGAGGCCGCGGACCAGCCGGGCCGGGTGCACCCGTGCGGTGTGCGGGTGAAATGTCCCGCCGAGTACCTCGGTCGCCCCCACCCGCGCCCGGGCCTCGTCCGCGCTGAGCGGTTGCACCCCGTCGACCCCGTCGAAAGCCACGTCCTCGGCGTGCACCGCGCGGGCCCGGACGGCCTGCTGCGGGGTCCGGGCCAGCAGCACCGTCCCGGCACGGGCCCAGTCGCAGGCGATCCGCTCGTCCGCGACGACCCGCCCCACTTCGGTGACGGTGTCGTTCATCGCCCGGCGCAGGGCCAGTGCCGGTTCCCGGCCGTGTCGTCGGGCCAGGGCGGTCACCGAGGTGGGGAACAGGGCGGAGCACCAGCCGCCGTTGCGGCCGCTGGCACCGAATCCGGCGATCTCCGCCTCGACGACGAGCACGCGCAGCCCCGGATCGGCACGCAGCAGGGAATGCGCCGACCACAGGCCGGTGAGACCGGCCCCGACAATGCACACGTCGACGTCGGTGTCGCCGTCCAGGGCGGGGCGCGGGATCAGCGGGTCCGGGCCGTCGGTGCCGTCAGCGCTGTCCGTGCCGAGCGTGTCGTGCCACAGGGAGAGCCGCCGGTACCGGTCGGCGGCCGGCGTCACGCCCGTCCCGGTCGCCAGGTGCGGATCGCCTCGGGGATCGCGACCCCGGCGGGCAGGTCCGGGGCGGGGATCGGCTCGCCCCAGTCGTGCACGAGCGGCACGGTTCCGGCCCAGATCGGCCGGTCCAGGTCGTCCGGCCGGTCCTCCGGATGGCCGTCGGCAACCTTGACCGACCACTCCTCCAGGGGCAGGGAGAGCACCGCGGTGGCGGCGAGTTCTTGGGCACTGGGTTCCCGGGCACCGGCCAGCCCGGGCAGCAGCCGGGCCGAGAGCACGGACAGCGCCTTCCGCTTGGCCGAACCGTGCAGCACCTCGAAGGAGCCGAACACCATCGCGCTGCGGTAGCGCAGGGAGGACTCGAACTGGCTGCGGGCCACCACCACCCCGTCGACGACAGTGACGGTGACGCAGGTGGGTTGCCCGGCGGCGAGCAGCCGGAAGGCCCGGGACGCGGTCGAGCCGTGCACCAGCAGGGCGTCATGGTCCCGGGTGAAGGTGAGGGGGACGACGACGGGGTGATCGGGGTACCGCCCGTCGGCGCCGGCGAGGATGGCGACGTGCGCGACCAGGGCGGTGTCGAGCAGGGCGTCCAGCGCTCCCCGGTCACGTACCTGGTTGCCGGGGATGCGTCGGACATCGGTCCGGGGGCGGGACGTCCGCCCCCGGACCGGGCCGGCGTCGCCGTTGACGCCGGTGGTCTCGATCGTGCTCACAGTTTTCTCCATGCCTCCGTCAGCACCGAGCGCAGGATGCCCTCGATCTCGGCGAACTCCGGCTGGCCCACGATGAGCGGGGGGGCCAGCTGGATCACCGGGTCGCCGCGGTCGTCGGCCCGGCAGTACAGGCCCGCGTCGAACAGCGCCCCGGACAGGTAGCCACGCAGCAGGCGTTCGCTTTCCTCCTCGTCGAAGGTTTCCCGGGTCGCCTTGTCCTTGACCAGCTCGATCCCGTAGAAGAACCCCTCGCCGCGGACGTCGCCGACGATCGGCAGGTCGAGCAGCCGTTCCAGGGTGGCCCGGAAAGCCGGGGCGGTCTCGCGCACGTGGGCGTTCAGCCCTTCGCGTTCGAAGATGTCCAGGTTCGCCATGGCGACCGCGGCCGAGACCGGATGTCCGCCGAAGGTGTACCCGTGCGGGAAGAAGGTTGTTCCCTCCCGGAACGGTTCGAATAGCCGGGCACTTGTGATCATCGCGCCGATCGGGGCGTAACCGCTGGTGAGCCCCTTGGCCACGGTGATGATGTCGGGCTGGTAGCCGAAGTCGGTGCAGGCGAACATGCCGCCGATCCGGCCGAAGGCGCAGATCACCTCATCGGAGACGAGGAGCACGTCGTGTTCGTCGCAGATTTCCCGGACCCGTTCGAAGTACCCCGGTGGCGGGGGGAAGCAGCCGCCGGAGTTCTGCACCGGTTCGAGGAAGACCGCGGCGACGGTGTCGGGCCCCTCGAACTCGATGGCTTCGGCAATCCGGTCGGCGGCCCAGCGGCCGAACGCTTCCGGGTCGGTGCGCAGCTGTTCCGGGGCCCGGTAGAGGTTGGTGTTCGGGACCTTGACGGCACCGGGGACGAGAGGTTCGAAGGGTTCCTTGGCCGCGGGGATCCCGGTGATCGACAGCGCGCCGTGCGGGGTGCCGTGGTAGGCGACGCTGCGCGAGATCACCTTGGTCTTCCCCGGGCGTCCGCGCAGCTTCCAGTACTGCTTGGCGAGTTTCCAGGCGGACTCGACGGCCTCGCCGCCCCCGGTGGTGAAGAAGACCCGGTCGAGGTCGCCGGGGGCGTAGCCGGCGAGCCGGTCGGCGAGTTCGATGGCCCGCGGATGCGCGTAGGACCGGACAGTCCGTCGAGGTAGCGACGACCGCGGTCGTCGACGATCCGGGCGCCCTCACCGCGGACGATGATCGGGACCTGCCCCCCGGACTCGTACCCGGAGTGCCGGGTGAAGTGCATCCACAGGTGGTCGCGGGCCGAGGCCGCGAGGTCGCTCGGCCGGTCCGGTGAGGTGCGCGTTGTCATCGGGTTCCCCAGTTGTAGAGCTGTTTGCGCAGCTTGAGGTAGACGAAAGTTTCGGTACTGCGGACCCCGGGCAGTGCCCGGATCCGGTGGGTGAGCAGGTCGAGCAGGTGGTCGTCGTCCTCGCAGACCACCTCGACGAGCAGGTCGAACGAGCCGGCCGTAACGACGACGTAGTCGACCTCGCTGAATCCGGCGAGTTCATCGGCGACGGCGGTGAGGTCACCTTCCACCCGGACGCCGATCATGGCCTGGCGGGTGAAGCCGACCTGCAAGGGGTCGGTGACGGCGACGATCTGCATCACTCCGGAGTCGAGCAGGCGTTGCACCCGCTGGCGGACCGCGGCCTCGGACAGTCCGACGGCCCGGCCGATCGTCGCGTAGGGGCGGCGTCCGTCCTCCTGGAGTTGCTCGATGATCCGTTTGGATGTCTCGTCGAGCGGGACGGACGGTGCGCGGGGGCGTGCCGGGCGGGTGACCACATGGCGATCCTGTCGGGTGACACCCCGGCAACGCAAGTGAATCCGTTGAATATGGCGCCTGAAATTACTGAAAGAGGACTTGGGTGGGGCGGGGGCTGACGATAACAGTCGTCTCACATTAGAGTTTCGGTCAGGGCCACGGCCCGCGACCAGTCGCCGAGACGTACCGGAGTGATCACGTGAGCGAGTCCTCCCCGCGGGTGTTGCGCAACTTCATCGACGGCGGTTTCCGCGATGCCACCTCCGATGCGCGCAGCGCACTGGTCAATCCCGCCACCGGTGCCGTCGTCGCCACCGCACCGGTGTCCACCGCCGAAGACGTCACCGCCGCCTACGCCGCGGCCGCCCGGGCCTTCGAGACCTGGCGCGACACCACCCCCGCGGAGCGACAGAAAGCCCTGCTCAAGATCGCCGACGCGATCGAGGACCGGGCCGGGGACCTGCTCCACCTGGAGACGGAGAACACCGGGAAACCGCAGGCCCTCACCGCCAGCGAGGAGATCCCCCCGATGGTGGATCAGCTCCGGTTCTTCGCCGGTGCCGCCCGGGTGCTGGAGGGGCGGTCCGCCGGGGAGTACCTGGCCGGGCACACCTCCTGGATCCGGCGCGAGCCGATCGGGGTGATCGGCCAGGTCACCCCCTGGAACTACCCGATGATGATGGCGGTG
This sequence comes from Kineosporiaceae bacterium, assembly GCA_037381765.1. Lineage (GTDB taxonomy): Bacteria > Actinomycetota > Actinomycetes > Actinomycetales > Kineosporiaceae > JARRQM01. The sequence goes on along the minus strand of JARRQM010000110.1, from coordinate 6,666 downwards.
TGGAAGTTCGCCCCGGCGATCGCCGCGGGTAACACGGTGGTGCTCAAACCGAGTGACACCACCCCGGAGAGCACTCTGCTGCTCGCCGAGATCGCCGCGGAGTTCCTTCCCCCGGGGGTGCTCAACGTGATCACCGGGGATCGGGACACCGGCCGTGCCCTCGTCGGGCATCCTGCCGCCGACATGGTCGCGATCACCGGATCGGTGCGGGCCGGGATGGAGATCGCCGGTTCGGCCGCCCGGGACGTCAAACGGGTGCACCTGGAACTCGGCGGCAAGGCCCCGGTCGTCGTCTTCGATGACGCCGACATCGCCGCCGCGGCCGAGGCCATCGCCGTCGCCGGGTACTTCAACGCCGGCCAGGACTGCACCGCGGCCACCCGGGTGGTCGCCCAGGCCGGGGTGTACGACGACTTCGTCGCCGCCCTGGCCGAACAGGCCCGGGTGGCCAAGGTCGGGCTGCCGGATGATGAGGATGCCTTGCTCGGCCCGGTGAACAACGTCAACCAGCTGGCCCGGGTCACCGGGTTCCTGGAGCGGTTGCCCGACCACGCGGCGGTGCTGACCGGCGGGCAGCGGATCGGTGCCCTCGGCGAGGGGTTCTTCCTGGAACCGGCCGTCGTCGCCGGCCTGCACCAGGACGACGAGGTGGTCCAGGAGGAGATCTTCGGTCCGGTGATCACCGTGCAGCGGTTCGACGACGAGGCCGAGGCCCTGCGGATGGCCAACGACGTCCGGTACGGGCTCGCCTCATCGGTGTGGAGCCGGGACTTCGGCCGGGCCATGCGGATGTCCCGGCGCCTGGACTTCGGGGCGGTGTGGATCAACACGCACATCCCGTTGGTCGCCGAGATGCCGCACGGCGGGTTCAAGCAGTCCGGCTACGGCAAGGACCTCTCCGTGTACGGCCTGGAGGACTACACCCGGATCAAGCACGTGATGGCGAACATCGACAGCTGACCTCGACACCGCCCGGACCGGACCTGTACCTCGGCCCGGGGACGGTCCCGTGGATTGTCAGCGCAGATCGTGCGCGAGCAGGGCGACGTGCAGGGACAGGCAGGTCTGCACGTCGTCGAGGTCGGCGCCGAGGATCGTGGCGACTTTGCCGAGCCGGTCGTAGAAGGCCGGGCGGGACCGGTGCGCGGCGGAGGCTGCGGCCGACTTGTTCCGCCCGTGGTCGAGGTAGGTCCGCAAGGTGGCGACGAGGTCCTCCCCGGTCTCCGCGTCATGGGCGAGCAACGGGCCGAGTTCCCGTTCGACGAAGGTGTGTACCCGCGGCTCGTCCCGGAGCAGCTGGAGCAGCCCGCGCAGGCGCAGATCATGCAGGCGCAGGTAGGGCGCGGTATCCGGGAGGTGCGCCGCGGCGTCGGCGACCTGCCCGGCCTCGATGAGTGAGCGCCGGGCGTCCCGGGGGCCGCCGACCACGGTGCCGGCGGCGACGATCACCCGGTCCGGGGCGACCCCGGGCAGCCGCCCGCGGACCGCCCGGCGCACCATCCCGGCGAGGTCGTCGAGGACGTCGCGGTCGTTCTGCCGGGCGGCGAGCCCGGCGAGCACGCCGATCCCGCGGTCGTCCACGGGGCCGACCAGGGCCTCCAACCGGGCCGCGCGTACCGCCTGGGCGACGGCTTCCCCGAGGTCGCGCAGCCGGGCCTGGTCCTCCAGTCCGCCCGGCGGACGTCCGGCCGGGAGCCGGACGACGACGCCGATCAACCGCCGGGCGTCCAGGCGCACCCCGAGGGCCCGGGCCCGCAGCAGCACGTCGGAATCGGCGACGGCGTGTCCGAGCAGGGCCGCGAGCAGGCTGCGGTGGGTCTGCCGTTCCAGGCTTTCCTGGTCGCGGGTGATCAGCCGGTTGAGGGCGAGGGCGGCCGCCGCCCGTTCGATGAGCACGATGTCGGCCGGTCCCGGGGGTTCCTCGCGGAGCACGACGAGCCGGCCCCAGTCCTGGCCGCGCGCGCCCACCGCGGTGACCAGCAGGCCACTGTCGGCGTTCCAGCCGGTGCGGGTCTCCGGTTCGGCCCGCCGGGACCGTGACTCCCAGCGTTCCAGCAGCCGGGCCGGGTCGGTTCCGGCCGGGTCGTGGGCGAGTACCTGGTGGCCGAGGGTCTCCAGGACGACCGGGGATCCGGATAGCCGGGCCACCTGGCGGAGTACCTGTTCCGGCCCGGCCCCCTCGACGGACATTTCGGTGAACGTCTCATGGACCTGCTGGGCCGCGCGCAGCTGCTGGACCTGGGCGTCCAGGACGAGCGCGTGCACCGCCTCGGTCACCTCGACGAAGGCGACCTCCCGGGGGAGTTCGATCAGTGGCAGGTCGTCGGCTACCGCGGCGGCGACCATGGCCGCGGGCAGGCGTTCGGTGAAGGCCCGGCCGAGTTCGACGGCGAGCGCGGCGACCGGGACCGCGGCGAGCTGGCGGACGAAGTCCACCAGACCGGCCTCGTCGCGGGGCAGTCCGATCCCCGTGGTGAGTACCAGCTCCCCGCCCTGGAGCAGGGCCGGGATCTCCGGGATCTCCGCGACGTGCACCCAGCGCACCGGGGTGTCGAGCCGGTTCGCCCCGGCCCGGATCCGGGGCCGGCCGGCGGCGACCGGGCCGAGGGTGAGGACGTCGCTGAGGGTCGGGGGCACGGGTGAAGTGTCCCGCGGCGGGGCCCTCCCCGTCCGTCGCACCCGGGGGTTCACTCGGGTGCTCCCGGTGCCGGCGGCCGGTTCCGGACGGCTCCGGACGGACCTGCCAGCCCCCGTCGGGGTGCCGCGGAGCTGCCGGGGCCGGTCACTGCGGGTACCCGGTCGCCTGTCCGTTACGACACGGTTCGATGCAGGTCACGTTACGAATCCGTTGCATGGTCGGGTCTGTCCTGAGGAAATCGTTGGCGCACGGTTGAGTCTTGACCCCGGGGCGTGTCAGTATCCGGAGGCCGTCGGACCACGTTCGGTGAACAGGCGACGAAGTTCCGTCGGAGTGCCGGACCGGTGCCGTGGCCCTGCTGGCCTCGAACCCCCGCCGGATTGCTGGAGGAGGACTCAGCGTGACGACGTTCCCGGATTCCGCGGGCCTGAACTGGGTCGGCGGGCAGCGGGTCGCCGGGACCTCCGGTGCGCGGGGGCAGGTGGTCAACCCCGCCGACGGCAGCGTCGTCACCACCGTCGACCTGGCCGGCCCCGCGGAGGTCGAGGCCGCCGTGGCTGCCGCCCGGGAGGCCTTCCCCGACTGGTCCGGGCGCACCCCCGGGGAACGGTCCGCGGCCCTGTACCGGTTGGCCGGGCTGCTCGACGAACGCGCCGAGGATTTCGCGGTCACCGAATCGCGGCAGACCGGCAAACCGATCCGGCTGTCCCGGGAGTTCGACGTGCCCGGGACGGTGGACAACACGGCGTTCTTCGCCGGGGCCGCCCGCACCCTGGAGGGTCGGGCCGCCGGGGAGTACTCCGCCGACCACACCTCAAGCACCCGCCGCGAGGCCGTCGGGGTCGTCGCCTCGATCGCCCCGTGGAACTACCCGCTGCAGATGGCCGGCTGGAAGATCCTGCCCGCGGTGGCCGCGGGAAACACGATCGTGCTCAAACCGAGTGAGCTCACCCCGCTGACCTCGGTGCTGTTCGCCGAGGTCGCCGCCGAGGCCGGGATCCCCGCCGGGGTGATCAACGTGCTGGCCGGGTCGGGTCCGGTGGCCGGCCAGGCGATGGTCGCCCACGCCGGGGTGGACATGGTGTCGTTCACCGGGTCCTCCGTGGTCGGCCGGCAGGTGATGACGACCGCCGCGGCCGGGGCCAAACGGGTGCACCTGGAACTCGGCGGCAAGGCCCCCTTCGTCGTCTTCGACGACGCCGATCTCGACGCCGCCGTGCAGGGGGCGGTCGCCGGCGCGCTGATCAACACCGGGCAGGACTGCACCGCGGCAACCCGGGCGATCGTGCACGAGTCGCTGTTCGCCGATTTCGTCGCCGGGGTCGCCGACGTCATGGCGGGGGTGCGGCTCGGTGACCCCCTCGACCCGGCTACTGATCAGGGACCGCTGATCTCCGTGCGCCAGCGCGACCGGGTGGCCGGTTTCGTTGACCGGGCGCGGGCCGAGGGCGGCACCGTGGTCCGCGGGGGCCGGGTCCCGGGCGGTGATCTGGCCGGGGGCGCCTACTACGAGCCGACCCTGGTCACCGGATTGGGCCGGGAGGCGGAGCTGTGGCGCGAGGAAGTCTTCGGCCCGGTCCTGCTCGCCGTGCCGTTCCGGACCGATGACGAGGCCATCGACTTGGCCAACGACACCCAGTACGGCCTGGCCGCCTCCGCCTGGAC
>JARRQM010000110.1:0-2329 GCA_037381765.1 Kineosporiaceae bacterium | reverse complement strand
GGCCGCCTCCGCCTGGACCCGGGACGTGTTCCGGGCCCAGCGGGCGGCCCGGCAGATCCGCTCCGGATGTGTGTGGATCAACGATCACATCCCGATCGTCAGCGAGATGCCGCACGGTGGTCTCAAGGCGAGTGGTTTCGGGAAGGACATGAGCGTGTACTCCTTGGAGGAGTACACGGTCGTCAAGCACGTCATGTCGGATATCGGCGGTGAGGTGGCCAAACCGTGGCACCGCACCGTTTTCACCCGGCCAGGCCCGGACCGTGCCTGAGTGCACGACCCGGGTGCCGTCCACCGCACAGCACTTGATTCCCATGCCGTCTCGTTCCGCGGGCGACGGAACAGCAACAGGAAGGAACTCCCGATGACCCAGCCAAAGGGCCGGCCTCTCTCCGCCGAGGCCGCCGCTGTTGTCAAGGCCATGTCGGGCGGCAGGCTCAGCCGCCGCTCGCTCATGGCGGGGGCCGGCGCCGCCGGTGCCGGTGCCTTCCTCGCCTCGTGCGGGACGAGCGGGGCGGGCGACACCACTGTGGCGGAAGGTAAACCGAGCCCGGCCGCCGACCGGTCGAAAGAGGATAAGTCGGTCAACTGGACCAACTGGACCCTCTACCTCGACTACGACGAGGAGACCAAGACCTACCCGAGCCTGGAGGCTTTCCAGACGGCCACCGGGATCAAGACGACGTATTCCGAGGACATCGAGGACAACGCTTCCTACTACGCGAAGATCCAGCCGCAGATCTCCCGCGGCCAGGACTTCGGTGCGGACATCGTCGTCTTCACCGACTGGATGATGTCCCGGATGATCCGTGAGGGTTACGCGCAGAAGTTCGACAAGTCGGTGATGCCGAACGTCACCGCGAACCTCCTGCCCACTTTCGCCGAGCTCAAGGGGCGCATCGAGGTGCTCTCGGAGATGCGCGACACCATGGGCCTGATCATGATGGACCAGGGTGCGGACATCACCAAGTTCACCGCCGCCCAGTTCGACAAGGCCCTCTCCGAGCTGGAGACCCAGCTGTCCAGCGGGCAGATCCGCCAGGTCCGGGGTAACTCCTACGCCGAGGACCTCACTTCCGGCGACGCCCTCGCGGTGATCGGCTGGTCCGGGGACATCATCCAGTTGCAGATGGACCCGAAGAACGAGGGCAAGTTCGAGTTCGCGCTCCCCGAGGGCGGCGGGCACCTGTGGGCGGACAACATGTTCATCCCGATCACGTCCCCGCACAAGGAGAACGCGGAGATCCTGATCAACTACTACTACGACCCCAAGGTCGCCGCCGAGGTCGCCGCGTACGTCAACTACATCTGCCCGGTCAAGGGGGCGGAGAAGTACGTCGACCCGGAACTCGCGGACAACTACATGATCTTCCCCAAGGGGGATGAGAACGTGCAGGTGTTCCGGACCTTGACCGCGGAGGAGCAGACGGCCTTCTCCGAGAAGTTCCAGGCCGTGCTGGGCGTCTGATGACCCCTGAGGAGTCGGTGGGCGACCTGCGGCTGCAGCGGGTCACCAAACGTTTCGGCAGCTTCGTCGCCGTCGACGACCTGTCCCTGACGATCCCGCAGGGCTCGTTCTTCGCCCTGTTGGGACCGTCGGGGTGCGGGAAGACCACGACCCTGCGGATGATCTCCGGCCTGGAGGAGCCCACCGCGGGCGCCATCGGGCTGGGGACGCAGGACATCACGCACATGAAGCCGTACCGGCGTCCGGTGAACACCGTGTTCCAGAACTACGCGTTGTTCCCGCACCTCGACGTCTTCGAGAACGTCGCGTTCGGCCTGCGCCGGCGGCGGGTCAAGGGCGTCGAGGGCAAGGTGAACGAGGCCCTCGACCTCGTCGAGCTACGGCACCTCGCCCGGCGCAAGCCCTCGCAGCTGTCCGGTGGGCAGCAGCAGCGGATCGCCCTGGCCCGGGCCGTGGTCAACGAACCGCAGGTGCTGCTGCTCGACGAACCTCTCGGGGCGCACGACCTGAAGCTGCGTCGGCAGATGCAGATCGAGCTCAAACGGATCCAGACCGAGGTCGGGCTCACCTTCGTGCACGTCACCCACGACCAGGAGGAGGCCATGACGATGGCCGACACCGTGGCCGTGATGAACCATGGGCGGATCGAGCAGATGGGTCCACCCGCGCAGTTGTACGAGTCGCCGAGGACGACCTTCGTCGCGAACTTCCTCGGCCAGTCGAATCTCGTGGCCGGTCGCCGGTCCGGAACTGACGGCGGCGACATCGTGCTCCGCTGCCACGGTCAGGACGTCGCGATCCCCGCCGGGCGGCTCGCCGCCGAAGGGCAGGAGGTGCTGCTCGGCGTGCGCCCGGAGAAGG
>JARRQM010000109.1:7606-8565 GCA_037381765.1 Kineosporiaceae bacterium | reverse complement strand
GGTCGACGAGCAGCGTGCCCGCCCCGGCCCGGCGCAGCTGGACCAGGAAGGCGCGCTGCCCGTAGCGGTGCCCCGAGGCCCGTTCGGCGTCCACCGCGACGGGGCCGGAGCCGGCGGCGAGGGCGGCCACGGCGTCGGCGAGCGCCTCCGGGGTGTCGATCACGTCCGGGACACCATCACGGGGGGTGAGCAGGGGCACGGGGGCGGGGGGGTCCTCGGTCGGGGTCCCGGCACCGGAAGGTTCGGCGTCGGGGGACCCCGTCGGTGCGTTCCCAGGTTCGTCCGCCCCGACGGTCAGACCGTCGTCCGTTCCGTGCACAGGCCCCACCGTAGCTGTCCGGGTTACCCGCCGTAACGCGGCCCCACGCTTCGTCTCAGCTGATCGCACCGGAGCGCAACGCGGTCGCGACCATCTCGGCCCGGTCACCGGTCCCGAGTTTGCGGGCGATCCGGGCCAGGTGGCTTTTCACGGTAAGGGCGGACAGGCCGAGATCGACACCGATGTCCTTGTTCGACTTCCCCTCGGCGACCAGCTGGAGTACCTGCAGCTCCCGGGCGGAAAGGCTGTCGACCCCGTCCGAACGCTCCGTTCCCGGGGTTCGCTGCGGGCCTCCGGCCACGGCCGAGACCAGGTAGCAGCGCACTCCCGCAGTGATCGCGGCGCGCACGCTGTACGGGTCGTCGCTGGTGGTGAGCACCATGCCACGGGTCCAGCCGGCAGCCCGGAGGTCCCGGATCAAGGTGATCCCGGACCCGTCCGGGAGCCCCGCTTCGGCGATGCACAGGTCGGCGATCCCCGCCGCGGCCCGCGATTTGGCCTCGGCCACCGTGCCCACTTCGAGCATCTGCCGGGCGCCGAGGGCGCGCAAGGTGTGCATCACCGCTTCCCGGATCGCCGGGGTGGTGACGACCACCATGGCGGCGAAGCGGCCTGGCCGGGGGGACGGGATCCCAGTTCG
>JARRQM010000109.1:0-7595 GCA_037381765.1 Kineosporiaceae bacterium | reverse complement strand
CAGAGTCGTCACGCCGTCCTCCTGCTGCGGGGGGCCCTCGGGGCCGTCACCAGTCATCTCCCCGGTGAGATCGGCAGCGGTGAGCCCCTCCTTGAGGGCCGGGTCAGCAGCCCCGTCCCGCGGCTGCGCGGTACCCGGACGGTGCCCGGCGGCGTCCTCGCTGCCCGTGATCACTCCGCGGTCCAGGGCTTCTGCCGCCTTGCCGGGGACTCACCCGGGCACCTGTTCGCGCGCGGGAGTTGATGAACGCGCGGGAGTTGATAAACAGGAGTTGATGAGCAGGCTCGGAGCGGGCCCGGCGGGTTCGCCGCAGTTGGGGCGGGAGGCCGGCATGGACCGGGGGCGGAAGGCGCCGGGCCTGCGCCGGGCCGGCGCCGGACCTGGACCGGTCAGCGGCGGCGGGGCAGGGCAGTGACCCCCTGCGGGAGCGGCGGCAGCCCGGCGACCGTGCACAGCAGCGCCGACCAGGCCTGCAGGTGCCGGGTCAGGTCGTCGAGCGGTGTCCACGAGGCGCGGACCTCGATCTCCACCGTCATCGGACGCTCAGCAAGGGCCCCGTGGCTCTCCGAGACCACCCGGGTCACCGTCCCGCCCTCGGCGGTACGGGTGGCGTTCTCGGCGTCCAGGCACTCCTGCAACCAGGTCCAGCCGATCTGGCTGAGCATCGGGTCGACCCCGAGATCGGGTTCCAGACTGGCCCGCACGAAGGTGACCGCCCGGAAGGTGCCCTCCCAGGGTGGCCGGCTCTTCCCCGTCGAGGGGCACCTCGGCGCCGAAGGCGGCCGCGTAGGGTGCGATGCGCTGCGGGGCGGGAACCTCGTCGAGGACGACCTCGGGGCGTAGCTGGGCCGCACGGAGCCGTTCGACGCCCGCGAGGAACTCCTCCGGGGCGTCATCGGGCATCCTCCGAACGGCCACCTCGTGAGCGTAGAACCGGTGCCGCGGGAACCGGGGGACGACGCGCCCGGTTCGTCGGGGGTGAGGTCGGTCCGTGCCAGACCGTCGTGGCAGGATCACCGCCGTGACGACCGCCGACATCCCCGCCCCCGGCCCCGCCGCCGCGCCGCTGCTGGAAGCCTGCGCCGGGCGGCGCCCGGACCGCACCCCCGTGTGGTTCATGCGCCAGGCGGGCCGGTCCCTGCCGGAGTACCGGGCGGCCCGCGAGGGCATCCCGATGCTCCAGGCCTGCCGGACCCCCGACCTGGTCACCGAACTCACCTTGCAGCCGGTGCGCCGCTACGGGGTGGATGCGGCGATCTTCTACTCCGACATTGTCGTGCCGCTCGTCGCCGTCGGCGTCGACCTCGACATCGTGCCCGGGGTGGGACCGGTGGTGGCCGAACCCTTCCGCAGCCGCGCCGACCTGGACCGGCTGCCGGCGCTGGCCCCGGACGGGGAGCCGGAGATCGCCGAGGCGGTCCGGTTGCTCGTCGCCGAACTCGGCGACACCCCGTTGATCGGGTTCGCCGGGGCGCCGTTCACTCTCGCCAGCTACCTCATCGAGGGCGGCCCGAGCCGGGACCTCGCCCGGACGAAAGCGCTCATGTACGGCGAACCCGCCCTGTGGCGCGACCTCGTCGACCGGCTGGCCCAGATCTGCGGGCAGCACCTGCGGATCCAGGTGGCCGCGGGGGCCCGGGTGGTCCAGCTGTTCGATTCCTGGGTCGGTGCGGTACCGCTGGCCGACTACCGGGCCTCGGTGCTGCCCGGTTCGGCCGCGGTCCTCGCCGCCGTGCGCGACCTCGACCCGCAGGTTCCGCGGATCCACTTCGGGGTGGCCACCGGGGAACTCCTGCCGGCCATGGCCGAGGCCGGGGCGGAGGTCGTCGGGGTGGACTTCCGGGTTCCGTTGGATGATGCGGCCCGCCGGGTGCCGGGCCGTCCGCTGCAGGGCAATCTCGACCCGGCCCTGCTCTTCGCCCCGTGGGAGGTGCTCTCCGCCCCCGACGGCCGACCCGGAGGTGCTCGCCCGGGTCGTCGACCTCGTGCACGCCGGGGGCTGACCGCAGGATTCCGGGAGCCGGGCCCCGGGAACCGCGGATCCGGTTCCCGGGCCCGTTCCGTGTTCCGGGTCAGTTCCGGGTCAGCTCCGGGGTCAGCTCCGGTCCTTGCGGTTCCGGGCCCGGCGGCGCAGCAGGACCCCGGCGGGGACCGCGGGAACCGCGAGGACGAGAAGGAACGGCAGCAGCGCGCCGAACACGGTGAGCGTGACGACCGTCGCGCGGCGCAGGGCCCGTCCACCGGCCCGGAACCCGGCGGCGAAACCGCCGTCCCCGGTCGAGGCCACCGGGGCGACGGTGCGCAGGGTCACCGTGACGGTGGCGAGATCGGCCCGGTCGTGCAGCACCGCGGCCCGGGCCTGAGCGGCCTCCAGATCGGCCTGGCGCCGGGTCAGTTCCTTCTCCAGCGCGACGATCTCCTCCAAGCTCCCGGTCCGGGCCAGGAGTGCGCGCACGCGTTCCAGCCCGGCCCGTTGGGTGGCCACCCGGGAGTCGAGATCGGCGAGATCGGCGGTGACGTCCTCGGCCGTGGTCTCCCGGGACCGGACCGTGCCGTCGGGCAGGTCGGTCACCCTGGTCAGGGCCTCATCCATCCGGGCCACCGGAATCCGGAGCTCGACCACGGCGCGGGCGGTGGAGGTCACCGCTTGTTCCGCTGACCCGTCCTCCGCACTTCCGGTGCCGTAGGTGGTGCGTTCCTCGGCCACCTGCCCGCCCAGGTCGGTGGCGATCCGGCGGACCCGGTCGGAGCCCTGTTCGAGGTCGGGGACCTGCAACGTGATTCGGGCGGTCCGGACGACCTGATGCGGCACCGCCGGCACCGCCGTGCCGGTGTCGGCGGTGCCGCCGGGGTCCCTCCCGGTTTCCGCGCTGTCTCCGGCTACCTCATCCGGGGGTTGTGCGGCGGGTCCGGTCGCGTCACCGCTGGAGGCGCAACCCGCCAGGGCGGTACTCGCGGCCACGGCCACGGCGAGGGCGAGGGCGAGCCACCCGGGGTGCCGGCCGCGGGTGGGCCGGTGCCCGCCCGCGGCCGCGGGACGGAGCGGGGCGGACAGGTCTGATCCGGACACGGGGACTCCTCGGGTCGGGGTGTGGGGTGCCGGTCCCTTGACGTGACGGAGATCGGGCCCGGTTCCGCCCCGGCCCAGGTTCCCCTCCGCCGGGTGACCCCGCCGGGCCGCACCCCGATTGTTTGGGTCAGAATGATTCGGTGAAGCCCACTGACGGTTCCGTGAAACCCACCGCCCGCGAGATCAACGACGACATTCGCTACACCATGTGGTCGGTATTCGCCGCCGACCCCCTTCCCCCGCGGCGGGACGTGCTCGCCGCGGAGGCCGAGCAGGCCCTGACCGCACTGTCCGGGAAGGACGTCGTCGTCCGCGGCTGGTACGACCTGTCCGGGTTGCGCGCCGACGCCGACCTCATGGTGTGGACCCACGCCCCCACGGTGGAGGCCCTTCAGCAGGGCTACCGTGATCTGCGCCGTAGCGGGCTCGGCCGGCATCTGCGCCCGGTCTGGTCCTCCGCCGCCCTGCACCGCCCCGCCGAGTTCAACAAGGGCCACGTTCCGGCCTTCCTCGCCGGGGAGGATCCGCGCGGCTACGCCTGCGTCTACCCCTTCGTCCGCTCCTACGAGTGGTACCTGCTCCCCGACGAGGATCGCCGGGCCATGCTCGCCGAACACGGCCAGGCCTCCCGCGGCTACCCGGACGTGCGGGTGAACACCCTCGCGGCGTTCGCCCTCGGCGACTACGAGTGGGTGCTTGCCCTGGAATCGGACACCTTGCACCGGATCGTCGACCTCATGCGCGACCTGCGGGCGGTCGGGGCCCGCCGGCACGTCCGGGTGGAGATCCCGTTCTTCACCGGCCCGCGCGCCCCGCTCGGCGAGATCCTCGCCGCCCTCCCCTGAACGCGGTCTTCGAACGCCGTTTCGACGCGGCACGGCGCCCGGGCGGCATCCGGCGGCGGGCTCGTTGCCTCCGGAAACGCCGGGAACCTGCCCGGGCGCCGGCTCACCCGGTCGAGGTCGGGTCACCGGGTGCGGAGCGCCGCAGGCTGATCGCGTTGATGCAGTACCGCTGGTCGGTCGGCGTGGGATACCCCTCGCCGGTGAACACGTGCCCGAGATGGGATCCGCAGCTCGCGCAGCGCACCTCGGTGCGGACCGTCCCGTGGCTGCGGTCCTCCCGGTACTCGACCCGGTCCTCGGCCAGCGGGGAGAAGAACGACGGCCAGCCACAGTGGCTGTCGAACTTTTCCCCGCTGCTGAACAGTTCGGCACCGCAGGCCCGGCAGGAGTACGTCGCCTCCTGGTGGTCGTCGGTGTACTCGCCGGTGAACGCAGGTTCGGTGGCCCCCTGCCGGAGGACCGCGTACTCCTGCGGAGTGAGCAGGTGACGCCACTGCGCCTCCGTACGGTGGACCGGGTACAGCGGGGCGGGTTCGCCGGGGTCCATACCGTCTCCTTCCCGGATGTCCGGGCCGGTTTCCGGACACGGACTCCCGTCTGCCCGGTTCGGTACCCGTGGTGGGTTCGTTCCCGACATACCGAGCCTGTACGGATAGTCGGTGACGTGCCACGTTAAGTACGATGATCCGAGTACCGTGTGCCGCGGGACGGGCCGCTCCTGGTCCCACCCTCGTCGCACCCGTCAGCCACAGTACGACGTACCGGGGAGCATGCCATGACGACCGGCTCGTCCAGCCAGAAAACTTCGGACGGTGGGGGCACGCCACTCGGTGTCGGCAGCCTCGTCGGGGAGGAAGATCCCACGACCGTGAAACAAGGAGACGGCCCGCAGGAAGAGTCGCTGCAGCACTTCCTCTCCAGGACGCTCTGGTGGTTCATGCCAGTGCTCCTGGTGATCATCGGGGCCATGCTCGGATGGGCGGACAAGAACGCCTCCGGCACCGACATCGGGCTGCGGTTCCCCGCCCTCATCGCCGCGCTGCTGCTGTTCAGCCAGGGGCTCAGCGACCTGCGGGCCGGGCGGAAGCGTTCCGTGATCGGTGAGGTCCGGCTCGAAGTCGGTGCCGAACTGAAACGGACCGAGGTCGAGCTGGCCCAGACCAAGATCGAGCTCAAGGAGGCGCGGGAGGATCTGCGGCGGGTCCAGATGGAGACCACCGGAACGGTGCCGGAGGAACCAGCGCAGCCCACCGAACCGGAACGGGCCCGCCTCAGCCTGCCGAGCAACCTTCAGGTGCAGAACCCGATGCTGCCGTTCTCCCTCGCCCTGATGCTCCTCGGCCTGTGGCTCGGAGTGAAACTGCTCACCGTGCCGGCCCCGCCGAACCTCACCGTGCTCTCCTTGATCGGTGTGTTCCTCGTGTTCTCCGGGGGCGCCCGGACCCTCATGCCGGACTCCTGACCGGCATTCCCGCCAGCTCCCGGCGGGTGCCTCGGTAGGCTCCCGGCGGGAGCGGCGACCGGGCCGGCACCGGCTTCCCGCCGTGCTGCCGGCCGCCGCGGAAGCCGAGGGGCCACCGACCGGAAGGCCGGCCCGGTGTGTTCCGTCCGGGGCCGGCCGGGCAGAATCGCCGCATGCCAGCTGAGCGTGCGGTCCGGACATCCGCCTCGACCCCGCGCGGCGTCGGGGCGCTCCGGATCGGGATGCGCTCGGCCGCGGTCTTCGCCGGGGCTGCCCTCATCGCCGGGGTCGCGGCCTCCGCCGCGGCCACCTACTTCGCCCGGCTCGTCGTCTCCCCCCGCCGCAGCCGACCCGACGACGTCGAGATCCTCGGATACGGCACCGACACGGTGATCCTCCGCTCCGGCGCGGATACGGCGGCCCCCGGCCGGTTCGGCGTCTGGCTGGACGGGGGCCGGGGACATGTCCGCCTCGGACCGGTCGTCGACCACGACCCGTACGCCGGGACGGTCACCCGCACCTTGCTCGGCGTGGACTCCGGCACCCTACGGGCCGGACCGGGCCGGTGGAACCAGTACTACTACGCCGGAACCCCGAAAACCGCCCTCGGCCTCACCTACCACGACGTGGGCGTGCCGACCACGATCGGGCCCATGCCCGCCTGGTACGTCCCCCCGCACCCGGACGTCCCGGCGCGGGACACCTGGGTGATCCTCGTACACGGACGCGGTGCCACCCGGGAGGAGTGCCTGCGGGCGCTACCGGTACTGCACCGGCTCGGTTTTCCCACCCTCACCGTGTCCTACCGCAACGACGCCGAGGCCGAGGAGGTCCCCACCGGGCGGTACCACCTCGGCGAGGCCGAATGGCGCGACGTGCAGGAGGCTGCCGCCCACGCGGTGCGGCAGGGCGCCCAGGGACTCATCCTGTTCGGCTGGTCCATGGGCGGCGCGATCACTCTGCAACTGCTCGCCCGGTCGCCGCTGGCCGACCGGGTGCGGGCCGTCGTCCTCGACGCCCCGGTACTGGACTGGCGGGACGTGCTGCGCCACCAGGCCCGGATGAACCGGGTCCCGACCCCCCTCGGCCGGTTGTCCGAGAGCGTGCTGGAACACCGGCACGGCAGGCGGCTCGTCGGCATCGAGACACCCCTGTCCCTGGACCGCCTCGACTGGGTGGGGCGGGCCGCCGAACTATCCGTACCGGTCCTCGTCCTGCACAGCGAGGACGACGAGTACGTTCCGGTGGGCCCCTCCCGGGCACTGGCCCGGGCCCGGCCGGAGATCGTCACCTTCGTGCCGAGCTTCGGGGCGCGACACACCCAGGAGTGGAACCTCGACCCGCAGTCCTGGGAGACCGCGGTGGCCCGGTTCCTCCTCGAGCTGTGACCGGACCATCCGGAGACACCGGGTCATCCAGCCGGTTCCCGTCGGACCGCCCACCGCCCGAGCAACGTCCCGTCACATTCGATCAGGTGCACCGGACGGACCCGTAGGTCCCCGGGGGGACCGGTGGCCACGCGCGGTGCGGTCCCGGCGACCAGCAGCGGCGCCTGGGACAGGCAGATCTCGTCGAGTACTCCGGCGGCGACGACCTCGCCGAGGAAGTGCGGCCCCCCCTCGACCAGGATGCGGGGCAACCCCCGTGCGGCGAGGGCGGCCACCGCAGCGCCCGCATCGACCCGGTCCGCCCCGGCGACGAGCACCCGGGCCGGTCCGAGCGCGGCCCGCCAGCGGGGGAGATCCGCGGTGGCGGGCAGGACCGCGACGGAATCCGCCGCCGGCGGGAAGACCCCGGGGAAGTCCTCCGGCCGGCCGGCCCGGGTGACCACGGCGAGCACCGGGGCCGGCCGTTGCCCCGCGGCGGCCCGGCGCTCGGCGAAGTCCGGTTTCGGTTCCGGCGGCCGGTACCGTTCGGCCCGCACCGTCCCGGCCCCGACGAGGATGACGTCGGCGAGCCCGCGGAGCACGGAGAACAGGGTCCGGTCGGCGAGCGTGCCGATGGAACCGGACCGGCCGTCCGGCCCGGCGACCGCGCCGTCCACGGTGGCGATCATCGTTGCCCGCACCCACCCGGAACCGGGGACCGGAACCGGGTAGGCGTACAGGTCGGCGAGCGCCTGCACGGCCCCGTCCCGATCGGTGTCCAGGTCCCCGACGACGGCCGCCCCCGGCAGCAACAGGCGCAGGGCGGTCACCGGTGGTTCCCGCCGTCCAGG
>JARRQM010000108.1:0-5666 GCA_037381765.1 Kineosporiaceae bacterium | reverse complement strand
TACCTGTGGTGTCCCCTCGATTCCGGGGCGGCGCTGCTCTGCCACCTCGGGATGAGCGGGCAGCTGCTGCTGCACCCGCCGGAGGCCGCCGACCCGCGGCATCTCCGGGCCCGGATCGGGTTCGCCGGGGACCCGGAACTCCAGCTGCGGTTCGTCGACCAGCGGATGTTCGGCGGCCTCGCCGTGGTGCCGGTGACCGGTACGGCGGACGGGCTGGCCGCAGGGGCCGGCACCACCTCGGCGCTGCTCCCCGTCCCGGTCACGCACATTGCCCGGGACCCGTTGGATCCGGCGCTGGACGAACCCGCGCTGATCCGCCGGATCCGGTCCCGGCGTACCGGGATCAAACGGGCCTTGCTGGACCAGACACTGCTGTCCGGGGTGGGGAACATCTACGCCGATGAGGCCCTGTGGGCGGTCCGGCTGCACCATGCCCGGGCCACCGACCGGCTGTCCGGGCCGGTGCTCACCGGGCTGCTGGACGCCGTCCGGACGGTGTTCCGGCAGGCCCTGGCCGAGGGTGGGACGAGTTTCGACGGGCTCTACGTCGACGTGGACGGCCGGGCCGGCTACTTCGACCGGTCCCTCGCCGTGTACGGCCGGGCCGGGCAGACCTGCCGGCGCTGCGGTGGGGTCGTCGTCCGGGAGCCGTTCATGAACCGGTCGGCCTTCCGGTGCGCCCGCTGCCAGCGGGCGCCTCGCCGGGTCCGTTAGGCGGGGCACCCCTCAATCCGGGGGCGGGGATCCGCAACCCCCGGGCGGGGGGCGGCAGGGGGCACCGCGGGTGCGTTTCGCCGCTGCTGGGTAGCCTGTACTCGTGGAGACGGCGGAGCAAGTCAGGGTACTCGTGGTGGATGACCACGAGGTGGTGCGGCGCGGCGTGGTCGATGTTGTCGATGCCGACCCCACCTTGAACGTCGTCGCCGAGGCCGGGTCGGTCCTTGACGCGGTGCGTCGGGCCGCCGCCGTGCGCCCCGATGTGGCCGTGGTCGACCTCAAACTGCCCGACGGAACCGGGGTCGACCTGGTGCGGCGGCTGCGCGAGGAACACCCCGAGGTCAAGTGCGTCGTGCTCACCTCCTTCGACGACGACGAGGCGGTGGCCGCCGCCCTCGCGGCCGGGGCCTCGGCTTTCGTGCTCAAGACGGTCCGGGGAACCGAGATCGCGGAGATCGTCCGGGCCGTCGCGGCCGGCCGTAACCTGCTCGACGAGCGGGTGATGGCGCGACGCAAGGCCGCGCACACCGACCCGACGGAGTCGCTCACGCCGACCGAGCACAAGGTGCTCGAACTGATCGGGGACGGGCTGTCCAACCGGGAGATCGGTGACCAGCTCGGGCTCGCCGAGAAGACCGTGAAGAACCACGTGACCGGACTACTCGCGAAAATGGGGTTCCGGCGCCGCACCCAGGCCGCGGCCTGGGTGGCCGCGCACCGCCAGGGGACGGGCTGGAATGCCGCGGGGAGCCCGAGCGGGAGCGTCTGAACCGGACGAGCCCGGAACCGGGCAAACCTGGAATCGGACAAATCCGGAACCGGGCGACGGTGCCGGTCAGTTGCCGACCGGAACTTCCCAGACCAGATGGGTACCCCCGGTGACCCGGGTGGTTGCATGGCAGGTGCCGCCGTGTCGCCGGGCCCGTTCGGCGAGGTTGTCCAGGCCGCTGGAACGGCGGGCCCCGGACGGTAGCCCGTGCCCGTCGTCGTCGACCTCGACCCGCAGGATCCCGTCGGCCACCTCGACGTGCACGACGGCATGTTCGGCGGCGGCGTGCCGGGCGGTGTTCGACAACCCTTCCCGGACCACGGCGACCACGTCATCGGTGACGTCCGGGGGGATCTCCGGGACGTCATCCAACCCGTCCAGGCGCAGTTCGGCGCGGAACCCGAGGGCGATGATGGCCCGGCGTACCTCCCCGTCGAGGCGGTCGCCGAGGCTCACGGTGTCCCCGGGGTCGCGCAGCGCCCGGATCGTGCTGCGGATCTGGTGGACCACCCGGTCCAGGGATTCCAGGGAGGTGTCGATGTCCGCGACCACCGCCGGCTCCAGCCGATCCCGGAGCCGGGCCAACCGCATGCCCATCGCGAACAGCTCCTGAACCACCAGATCGTGCAGGTCCCGGGCGATCCGGGCACGGTCTTCGAGGAGTTCGGCCTCCTCCGCGCGGCGGCGGGCGTCGGCCAGCTGCATGGCCAGCGCCGCCTGGCTGGCGAACGCCCCCGCGGTGCTGAGGTCCTCGTCGGCGAACTCGGCGTCCCCGACGTGCCGGAGCAGGATGAGCACCCCCATATGTTCCGAGCCGGCGACCAGCGGGGCGTACAGGGCCGGACCGAACCCGCGTAGTGCGGGAACCCGCATCGATGGCTCGGAGGACATGTCCGTCGAGCGCAGCCCCTTCCCGGAACGCACCGCCGAGACGGCCCGGCCGTTTTCCGGCATGAGCGTTCCGACCAGCCGCTCGGCGCCCTCACCGGCAGCCACTTCGAGGACCCAGTGATCATCCCAGCCGGGCAGCACCAGGGCGCCCACCGCGGCCCCGGCGACCTCCTGCGCGAGCCGGGCGATGAGCTGGAGGGCGTCATCCTCCTGTGCCCCGGACAGCATTGCCGTGACGACCTCTTTGGCCGCGGCCACCCACTGTTCGCGGCGCCGCGCGTCCTCGTACAGCGAGGCGTTGTCCAGGGCGACGGCTGCGGCGGCGGCGAGGGCGACGACGACATCCTCGTCCTCGGCGGTGAACCCGCCCGGTTTGCCGGCCAAGTAGAGGTTCCCGACGACCCGGTCCCCGATCCCCACGGGGATGCCGAGGAAGCTGCGCATCTGCGGATGGTGTTCGGGGAACCCGGCCGAGGCGGGGTGCGCGGTGAGGTCGGCGACCCGCACCGCCCGGCCGACCCGGGTGATGTGTCCGAGCACGCCGTGCCCGCGGGGGAGGTGACCGATCATCGCCGAGGTCGCCGGGTCGACCCCGGTGTGCACGAACCCGCGGTGCAGGCCGTCCTCACCGAGCACGCCGAGGGCCGCGAAGGGGGCGTTGGTGAGGTCGCAGGCGGCACGGACGATCCGGCGCAGGGTCGGTTCGAGTTCGAGTCCGTCGGCCACGGCGACGACGGCGTCGAGCAGCCGCCGGTCGACGGCCGGATGCCCGGACAGTCCCGCGCCGGGGCCGGGCGGGGGGCCACCACCGTTCCGGTCGGTGGGGACCCCGGCGCCGCGCGGGGCGGACGGCCCGGTGGCGTGCAGGATCCGGGGGTCGGTCACCCCCCGATCATCTCCCGGCGACGGTATGGAACGGAACTGTCCGGGCGGTATCCAGGTCACCGGGATGCGGCCGCCAGACCGCTTTCGGCCTCCCAGGCGGCCCGGTAGGGGTCATATCCGTCGAGGAGTGCGGTATGGGTGCCGCGGGCGACGACCGCCCCGGACTCGACCACGAGAACCTCGTCGGCGGCGTCCAGCGGGGCGAGCCGGTGGGTGACGACGAGCACCGCCGGCCCCGAACCGTCCCGGTGTTCCCCGCCACTGAGCACGTCCCGGACGAGGACGTCGGCGGTCTCCGGGTCGAGATGCTCCCCGGGTTCGTCGAGCAGCAGCACCCCGGCGCCGACCAGGAAGGCCCGGGCGAGGAGCAGCCGGCGGCGTTCCCCGCCGGACAGGCCGGCGCCCCCGGAACCGAGCATGGTGTCCAGCCCCTCCGGTAGTCCCTGGACCCAGCCGGTCAATCCGGCCCGGGCGAGGACGTCGTGCAGCTGCGGGTCCTCGGCCCCGGGCAGGGCGACCCGGAGGTTCTCCCGCACGGTGGTGGTGAACACGTGGGCGTCTTCGGCGGTGAACGAGACGGTGCGGCGCAGGACCGCCGGGTCGACCTCGGACAGGTCCCGGGGGTGTCCGGGCCCGTCGGATACCGTCAGCGTGCCGCCCGCCGGGGGCAGCAGGCCGGCGAGCGTGAGCAGCAGGGTGGTCTTCCCGGTGCCGCTGCTGCCGACGACGGCGATCCGGCGCCCCGGGGCCAGGGCGAGGTCGACCCCGGACAGGACCGGGGCGTTCCCGGGCCAACCGCAGGCCAGTCCCGCGGCGACCAGCTGCGGGTCACGCAACGGCGCGGGGATGACCTGGCCGGCCTGGAGAGCACCGGTCTGGTCCACGCCGGTCTGGTCCGTACCGGTACGGGACGACCCGGAACGGGCCCGGTCCGGGTCGTCCGGGGCGGTTCCCGGGTCGTCCGCGGGCGGCGCGTCGACGAGGGTGAGCACACGTTCGGCCGCGGCACGTGCCCGGACCAGGCCGGTCGCGGCCGCAGGCAGCCCGGACACGGCCTCGGCCGCGGCGAGTGGGGTGAGCGCCACCACGGCCAGCCATACCGCGCGTAGCTGCCCGCCGGAGACCAGCTGGGCGGCCAGGGTGAGGCCGATGATCATCGTCGCACCGGTGAACAGGGTGCTCACCGCGGCGGCCAGGGCGGACGGACGGGCCGCCGCATCCAGTTTCTGGGTGAGCACCCCGTCGAGCTGGTCCAGACGGTGCAGCCGGGCCGGGACGGCCCCGGCCACCCGCAGCTCGGCGACCCCGTCGAGCAGGGCCAGGATTTCCGCACTGGTTTCCGCGCGGGCGTGGGCCGCCCCGCGTTCGGCCTTCCGGGCGGCGAGCCCGGCGAGCCACGGTGCGACGACGGCGGCGAGCAGCAGCCCCACGGCCACGGCGAGTCCGGCTCCGGGGACGAGAACGCCGACCAGGACAGCGGCCGCCACCGAGGTGGTGAAGGCGATGCCGAAGGGCAGTACTGAGCGCACCAGGATGTCGGCCAGGGTGTCGACGTCGGCGCCGACCCGGGCCAGCAGGTCCCCGCGGCGCAGCCCGGCGACGGTGGCCGGGTCGGTTCCGGCCAGCCGGGTGTAGAGACGTTCGCGCAGGGTGGCCACCCCGCGCAGGGCGACGTCATGGGAGACGAGCCGTTCCAGGTAGCGCAGTACCCCCCGGCTGATCCCGAAGACTCGGGTGGCGACGGCCGCCCCGGTGATGAACGCGACGGGGGGCTGTTGGGCGGCCCGGGAGATCAGCCAGCCCGAGGTCGCCATGAGTCCGACGGCGGAACTCAGCGCCGCGGTTCCGGCGAGGACCGCGAACAGGGTCCGTTTCGGGTCGGGGTCGAGTGCGCGCAGCGCCCGGACCAGCGCGTCCTCGCGGATCCTGCGAGGCAGCAGGGAGAACAGGGCGTTCACGCGGTCACCGTCCCGGTGGTCGTGGTGAGGGGTTCCGGTTCGGTGCCGGTGTCGCCGTCCGGGGCCGTGGCGGCGCCGGGGTCCGTCCCGTCGCCGTCGGCGGCGTCGGGGAGCGGACCGTCCTGCACCTCGACGACCCGGTCGGCGAGGGCGAGCAGAGACGGCCGGTGGGCGACCAGGACGACGGTGCGCCCCTCCTCCCGGAGCCGCTCGATGGCCGCGTACACGACCTGTTCGGTGGCCGGGTCGAGGTGGGCGGTCGGTTCGTCGAGCACGACGAGCTGGGCGGGGCGGAGGAAAGCCCGGGCGAGGGCGAGCCGCTGCCGCTGCCCGGCGGACAGCCCGTGGCCGCCCTGCCCGATCACGGTGTCCCAGCCGTCCGGGAGTTCCCGGACCACCTGGTCGAGCCCGCTGAGCCGGGCCACATCGGAGGTCGCGGTCGTCGG
>JARRQM010000107.1:0-7840 GCA_037381765.1 Kineosporiaceae bacterium | reverse complement strand
CTCACCGTATTCGCCGCCGGCTCGACGCTGTCCGCGATCGCCGCGAACCCCGCCCAACTCATCGGTTTCCGCACGCTCATGGGCGTGGGCGGGGCCGCCGTCATGCCGGTCACCCTGGCAATCATCACCGTGGTGTTCCCGCCCCGGGAGCGGGGCCGGGCGATCGGCACCTGGGCGGGCGCGGTCGGCGGGGCGATCGCCCTCGGTCCGGTCCTCGGCGGACTGCTCCTGCAGAACCCGCAGTGGTTCCGCTGGCTCATCGGCAACGACTGGGGGTCGGTCTTCCTCATCAACGTGCCGATCATCGTGGTCGGCATGATCGGCATCGCCCGGGTCGTGCCGGAGACCCGCAACCCGCACCCGCAACGGTTGGATCCGACCGGGCTCACCCTGTCGATCACCGGACTCGTTCTCCTCGTCTACGGCATCATCCACGCCGACGACACCCGGAACTGGCTCGATGTCACCGTGCTCGGCCCGATCGCCGCCGGGGTCGCCGTCCTCACCGTGTTCGTCCTGCTGGAGCGGCGTAGCGCGCACCGCAGCTTCGACGTCACCCTGTTCAGTAGCCGCAGTTTCTCGGTCAGCCTCACCGCGATGAGCCTGGCCTTCTTCGCCATGTCCGGGATCACCTTCACCCTGCCCTTCTACCTGCAGGTGGTGCGCGGCTACTCCACCCTGTCGGCCGGACTGTGTTTCCTGCCGTTCGCCGTGGCCCAACTCATCGCCGCCCCGCGCAGCGCCCGCATGGTGAGCCGGTTCGGCGAACGGGCGGTGATCGCCACCGGCCTGGCCATCGTCATCGTCGCCGTCGTCGGGTTGGCCTTCCTCACCGTGGACACCCCGCTGTGGCTCGTCCTCACCGACTTCTTCGTGTTCGGCCTCGGGATGGGCAACGTCATCGCACCGTCCTCGACGGTCGTGCAGAACTCCTTGCCGCTGGCCCGGGCCGGGGCCGGTTCCGCGGTGCAGAACACGGTGCGCCAGGTCGCCGGGGCGCTCGGGATCGCGATCATCGGGACGGTGCTGTCCACCCGGTACGCCGACCAGCTCGACCCCGGTCTGGCCGGCCTGCCCGCCGCCGTCCCGGACACGGCCCGCGAAGCACTGACCTCCTCGGTGGCGGCGGTGCCGACAGTGCTCGACCGGGCCCGCGCCCTCGGCGCCCCCGGCCCCCTGCTCGACGAGATCCGTTCCCTGGCGTTCGACGCGTTCGTCCAGGCGAGCCACATGACCGTGTGGATCAGTGTGGGCATGCTGGTCGTCGCCGAGGTGACGGTACTCACCCTGCTGCCCCGCCGGGTCGCCGACCACGACGGGCACGGCACGTCCACGCACTGAACCCCGGCGCGGCAGGCCCACGACGGCTGCCCGTCGCTGCCCCGGACGGGGCAGGTCCGCGGCGCCGGGCCGGGCCCATCGGGCCTCTGATCGTGATGTTGTGAGAGGGATCACGCGTCCGCGGGCACACGCCGTGTCATGGTCGTTTGCAGACCGGATCCGCGGTCCGCGAGTAGCCTTTGCCACGTCCCGGAAGCTCTGCGCGCGGACGCGATCGGTCCGAGGTGACCACGAGCCCAAGGTCCTCGGCCGGACCACCGGCACCGGAGCATCGTGGGGCCCTGGATCGGTCGGGGGACCACTCGTCGCGATGAGGGGACAACAGTGCCGAAGTACGTGCGGGATTTCTCCGAGGGAAACAAAGACCAGAAGGATCTCCTCGGCGGCAAGGGCGCCAACCTGGCGGAAATGACGAACCTGGGGTTGCCTGTCCCCCCGGGGTTCACCATCACCACCGAGGCCTGCCGGGTCTACCTGGCCCGAGGCAGTGAGCCACCCGAGCTCGCCGGTGAGGTCGAGGAACACCTGTCCCGGATGGAGGCCGCGGCGGGGCGCAAGCTCGGCCAGGCCGAGGACCCGCTGCTCGTATCGGTGCGGTCCGGGGCGAAGTTCTCCATGCCCGGAATGATGGAGACGGTGCTCAACGTCGGCCTCAACGACTCCTCCGTACAGGGTCTGGCCCGGCACGCCGAGGATGAGCGGTTCGCCTGGGACTCCTACCGGAGGCTCGTGCAGATGTTCGGCCGCACCGTACTCGGGGTCGACGCCGAACGGTTCGAACGTGCTCTCGACGACGCGAAGTCCGCCAAGGGTACGACGAGCGACCTCGACCTCGACGCGACCGACCTGCACGCCCTCGTCGACGTGTTCAAAGGGATCGTCCGGGACGGCTCCGGCATCGACTTCCCGCAGGACCCGCGCGAGCAGCTGGCCATGGCCGTGCAGGCGGTGTTCCGTTCCTGGAACACCGACCGGGCCCGGCTGTACCGCCGCCAGGAGAAGATCCCCGACGACCTCGGTACCGCGGTCAACGTCGTGCAGATGGTGTTCGGCACCCTCGGCGCCACCTCCGGGACCGGTGGGGCGTTCACCCGGGACCCGGCCACCGGCCGCAGCGGCGAGTACGGGGACTACCTGCCCAACGCCCAGGGCGAGGATGTCGTCGCCGGGATCCGGAACACCTTGAGCCTGTCCGACTTGGCCGGCCTCGACCCGACCTCCCATGCGGAGTTGCTCCGCATCATGAACGTCCTCGAAACGCACTACCAGGACCTGTGCGACATCGAGTTCACCATCGAGCGCGGCAAACTGTGGATGCTGCAGACCCGGGTCGGCAAGCGCACTGCGGCCGCCGCCTTCCGGATCGCCAAGCACCTCGTCGACGAGGGCGTCATCGACCTCGACACCGCCCTCCCCCGGGTCACCGGCGCCCAACTGGCGATGCTCATGTTCCCGCAGTTCGACCCGGAGGCCCCGCGGGAACTCCTCGCCAAGGGAATGGCGGCGAGCCCCGGTGCGGCCGTCGGCAAAGCGGTGTTCGACTCCGACACCGCGATCGAATGGGCCCAGCGTGGTGAGGACGTCATCCTGGTCCGCCGGGAAACCAACCCGGACGACCTGGGCGGCATGGTCGCCGCCCGCGGCATCCTCACCAGCCGCGGCGGGAAAACCTCGCACGCGGCGGTCGTGGCCCGAGGCATGGGCCGCACCTGTGTGGTCGGCGTCGAGGCGTTGCGGGTCGACGCCCAGGCCCGCGAGGTGACCACGACGAACGGCGGACGTTTCGGCGAGGGCGACCTCATCTCCATCGACGGCGGCACCGGCCAGGTGTTCCTCGGCTCCGTTCCGGTGGTGCCCAGCGCCGTCGCGCAAACCCTGCGCGGCGAGGCCTCCCCCGACGTCGACGCCGACGAACAGGACCTGCTCGACTCGGTCGGCGCGCTGATGGACCACGCCGACAAGCGCCGCCGGATGCGGGTCCGCGCCAATGCCGACACCCCCGAGGACGCCGCCCGGGCCCGCGGCTTCGGCGCCCAGGGCATCGGGCTGTGCCGCACCGAACACATGTTCCTCGGCCCCCGCCGGGAGATCGTCGAACGGGTCATCCTGGCCCGCGGCGACACCGACCGGCGGGCCGCCCTCGACGAATTGCTCCCGCTGCAACGGGAGGACTTCGTCGGCATCCTCGACGCGATGGACGGGCTCCCGGTGGTCATCCGGCTACTCGACCCGCCGCTGCACGAGTTCCTGCCCGACCTCACCGAACTGTCCGTGCGGGTGGCCGTCGCCGACTCCCGGGGGCAGGCCGACCCGCAGGACGTGGACCTGCTCAAACACGTGCAGCGGATGCATGAGCAGAACCCCATGCTCGGCCTGCGCGGGGTGCGGCTCGGGCTCGTCATCCCGGAACTGTTCCAGCTCCAGGTGCGGGCCGTCGCCGAAGCTGCGGCACAGCTGAAGAAGGCCGGACACGACCCGCGACCGGAAATCATGGTTCCGCTCGTCGCCTCGGTCGACGAACTCGTCATCATCCGGCACGCCAGCGAGCAGACCTTGGCGCAGGTCGCCACGGAGACCGGCACCGACCTGGAGATCCCGGTCGGCACGATGATCGAACTTCCCCGGGCCTGCATGGTGGCCTCACGGATCGCCGAGGAGGCCGACTTCTTCTCCTTCGGCACCAACGACCTCACCCAGACCACGTGGGGGTTCAGCCGGGACGACGTCGAGGCGGCGTTCTTCCCGCAGTACCTCGACCAGGGGGTGTTCCAGGTCAGCCCGTTCGAGTCGCTCGACGCGACGGGTGTCGGCCGGCTGGTGAGCATCGCCGCGTGGGAAGGCAAGGAGGTCAAACCGACCCTGGACGTCGGGGTGTGCGGGGAACACGGCGGCGACCCGGAGTCGATCCACTTCTTCGACTCGATCGCCCTCGACTACGTGTCCTGCTCGCCCTTCCGGGTCCCGGTGGCGCGGTTGGAATCCGGTCGGGCCACCGTGATGTCCGGGGACGGGGTGTCCAGCGACTCGCGCTGAGCACCGGCACACGACGCGGTGACCGGGGCCGCGACCACCTGAGAACGGCGGTCGCGGCCCCTGTCCGTGTCCGGGACGTCCGGGCATGTGGCGCGGGAGCCGAGGCGCGCGGTGCGGGGAGTCGGAGCGCGGTGCAGGCGCCCCAGTTCGATTCGGGGTGCGGGCGCCCCAGTTCGATTCGGGACGCGGGCACCCCAGTTCGACTCGGGACGCGGGCACCCCAGTTCGGCTCGGGGCGCGGGCACCCCAGTTCGGTTCGGAGCGCGGGCTGGGCCCGTCGCAAAGTCACTACCGGGACCGCTGACCGCCGCCCCTGCCGGGACCGCCGCCCGGCACCGGGCGCTGACCCCGTCGACCCGCCGACAGGAGCCGACTGTCGGTGGGATGTGGTCGGATGAACGCACCCGGAAGCCGCCGACCGGTCGTCCGGGGATAGCCTCGCCCTTTCCTGTCACCTCACCACCACCCGGGGAGCCAGCCGTGACCGTCCCGACCGCCACGAATACCACCTACCTGGAGCTGTCCGAGGAAGGCGGCGGGGCCCACAAGTACTACGAGGTCGTGGTCCGCGACTGCGACGTCACCATCACCTACGGACGGATCGGAGCTCCTGGGCAGACCCGGACGACGACCCTGGCCACGCCGGACAAGGCGGCGTCGTTCGCGGCGAAGAAAATCGGCGAGAAGGTCAAGAAGGGCTACGAGACGGCCGTGCGCGGGGTCCGTCAGGCCCGCCCGGTGACCCGGCGCCAGATCGTCAGCCAGCGCTCCACCGCGTCCCGGGCCCCGATGCTGTGGCGGTTCAAGACGGGTGCTTCCGCCTTCGGTATCTTCGTCGACGATCACCGGGTGATGGCCGGGAACCAGCGCGGCGACGTGTGGACCTTGGACCACTCCGGCGCCGTGACCGGTCGTTTCGCGCTACCGGACGGGGTGAAGTGTCTCGTCGCCGACTCGTCCTGGGTGTACGCCGGCTGTGACGACGGCCAGGTGTACGACCTGTCGGGGAAGATGCCGCACGTCCCGTCGACGAGGAGGACGACTTCCAGTGGCGGCGCAAAAGCCCGGGCTCCAGTGGCTGGATGATCCGCTGCGACGGCGACGGCGTGTACCACGGCCACTCCAAGGGCGTCGACCGCTACCAGGCGGGAACCGGGGCGCCGGTGTGGAGCACCCCTCTGCCGGGGTCGGTGCTGTTCGGCTGGCAGGAGCCGGATGCCGTGTTCGCCGGGACGAGCGCCCGGGCCGTACACCGCCTGGACAAGGACACCGGCCGGATCGCCGCGACCTACCGCTGCGACGCCGCCGTGTACTCCTGCGCCACCTCACCGGGCGGCGAACTCGTCTTCGCCGGGGACAGCTCGTCCTCGGTGTACTGCTTCACCGCGGACGGCACCCGTCTGTGGAAGCTGGCCACCGGATGCGGGTCGGCGTTCTCCATGCAGTACCACGACGACCGGTTGTTCCTCGTCACCACCGACGGCTCCCTGGCCTGCCTCGACGTCTCGCAGGCCGCTGTCGAGCAGGCCGGTCGAGGGGTACTGCCGACGACCGCCACGGTGAAGGACACCGGCGTGCAGGCGGTCGCCCCGTCCACCGCTCTCGCCACGGTCAACGAGGTGGAGATCGAGACGTCCGGTGGGGTCGTCGTCGAGTGCATCGAGGAGGGTTCCCGGGTCCGGGTCCGGGTGGTCTCCCCTGGCTTCGACCCGACGATGCGGGTGCAGTTCCCCAAGCGGATCCGGCAGGCAGGTAGCCGCTACCTCGTCACCGAGATCGTCCCCGCCTCGAACGGGGCCTTCTACCGGGTCCGCGGGGACATCCGCCGAGTGCTCTGATTCCGGCCCCGGCCGGCCCGGCCCGGTCCCGCACCCCAGCCGCGCCCCGCCCTCGCCCGGCCCTGCTCTAGGAGCAGGTGCCGGGAAGGGGCGCTGCTGCCGCGGGACGCCGGGAATTTTCTTGTCCGGGATCGGGAAGAATGCCGGTATTGCGTCCGTCCAAGAGATGAGTCTCCGTTCCCTCATCTAAGGCGGTGCGACACCTCTCGTGGTCGACTTCCACCTGAGCATTCTTGGTGCCCCCCGTAGTGGTGCCACCGCGGACACCGAGTTCACCACCCTGCTCACCGAAGCCCTACCGGCGAGCCTCCACGAGGACCGCTGGGAGGTGCACGACGCCGACCCGTTGTGGTGTTCGGTCCATCCCGTCCCCGGGTCCGACGACCAGAAGCCGCCGGGGCAGGGCTGGAAACTGCATGTGTCGGCGACTCCCGTCTCGGCCCCCGAAGTGCTCCGGCGGGCCCTTCCGGTGCTGCTCGCCGAGGGGTCGGCGTTCAAGTTCGCGCGCGACCGGGCCCAGGTCGCCCAGCTCAACGCCCGGCACACGCCGCGCGGCCATTCCGGCAAGTTCCTCACCGTCTACCCGCAGGATGACGAGGCGGCGGTGCGTCTCGCCGCGCGGCTCGACGAAGTCACCGACGGGCTGGCCGGGCCACGCGTCCTCTCCGACCGTCCCTACCGAGCCGGCAGCCTCGTGCACTACCGGTACGGCGCCTTCGTCGAGGAGCGCCGCATCTCCAACGACGGCATGGTCTCGTGGGTGATTTTCGACCCGGACGGGAACCCGGTCGAGGACCGCCGGATCGGCCAGTACCTACCCCCGGACTGGGTCCGGTGCCCGTTCCCGGACAACGGGATGGGCTCCGCCGCGGCGGACGGCGGTGGCCTGCTCGTCGGGAAGCGTTTCCTCGTCCAGCAGGCGGTGCGCCAGACGAACCGGGGCGGGGTGTACCAGGCGGTCGACACCCGCACTGGAGAGGCGACGATCCTCAAGGAGGCCCGCCCCCATGTCGCCGTGGACGAGACCGGCGGCGACACCCGGGACCTGCTCCGCGCCGAGTTCCGGGCCCTGGAGGTACTCGCCCCGCACGGGATCGCCCCGGCCCCGCTGGCCCTGTTCGACCAAGGCGGCCACCTGTTCCTCGCCGAACAGCTCGTACCCGGGACGTCGTTGCGGGAATGGGTGCTCGACCGGATCCGGGCCGGCGGCTGGCAGCGCAGCATCCCGGAGGCACTGGACACGGCCGCCCACGTGGTCGCCCTGCTCGACGCAGCCCACCAGGCCGGACTCATCCTGCGCGACCTCACCCCGAACAACATCATGGTCCGCCCGGACGGGCAGCTGCGGCTCATCGACCTGGAACTCGCCGTCCCCGTCGGCGACCAGATCGGGGCAGTGCTCGGGGTCGGGGTCGAGCAGGCTGCGGATGATCTCGGGAACGGAGACCGGCAGCGTGGGGTCGCTGCGGACGGCGAGCCATTCGGCGAGCCGGTCCTGCACCGGGCGGGCCGGGGGGTCCTCGTCGAGTAGGTCCGGGGTGCTCCCGGTGACCAGGAAGCTCAGGCAGGCTCCGAGGGAGTACAGGTCCGCCGGGACCGCCGGAGCCGCACCGTCGAGCTGCTCGGGG
>JARRQM010000106.1:0-5674 GCA_037381765.1 Kineosporiaceae bacterium | reverse complement strand
ACCGACTGACCGAGTGGCCCCAGCATGATCCACAGGGTCGGGCCGGTGGTTGCCGTGCCCACGCCGTGGTGGGCCAGTCGCGACCAGATCAGGGTGATGATGACCAGGCTCGCCGTACCGGACAGGCCGACCATGGCGTAGCAGGCGAGGAGCATGCCTTCCCGGGCCTGGCCGGCCGGCAGGTACGGGACGAGCAGGCCGCCGGTGGCGGCGGAGACCATGGGCGGCACCACGGGCATGAGCCAGCCGCCGAACGCCCCGTCCGCGCCATGGTCGTGGCGGCTGAACGTGACCACCGGGACGACGACGGCGGAGACGACCCCGGTGAGGGTGCCCAGGGTCCACAGCACCCCGTCGACGACGAGCGCCGCCTGGAGCCCGATGAGGTCCTGGCCGAGCAGCAGGGCTCCCGCGCCGACGGTGAGGAACGCCATCGGCGGGGCCCCGTAGAAGTGCCGCATCGTCGGGTGGTGCAGGTGGGCGCGGCCGGCCTGGTGCTCGGCGAGCCAGTGCCAGGCGGTCGCGGCGAGGATGGTGCCGAGCAGGGCGACGTCGAGCAGCCAGACGACGGTGGCGAAGGTGTGCAGTCCGGGGACGGCCCGGCCGCCGGGGAGCGGTGAGGGCAGGGTCGCCGCGGCCACGGCGATGATGCCGGTGCCCATGACGGCGGCGAACCAGTTGGGACCCAGTTCGGGTGCCGCCGCGCGCCAGGAACCCCTCGGGGCCGGCGACGGGGCGGGGGCGCCGACGGCGCTGCTCTGGCCGCCGCCGGTGTTGTTGCCGGCTGACCGGGCAGCGTTGCCGTTCGGGGCGGGGGAGGCGTTGCCGGCGGACGGGGCTGCGGACCCGGTGCCACCGGTGGCGGGCGGGCCGCCGGACCGGGCGGTGGACGGGGCGGCGGGGACGCTGCGGGGCACAGGGGTCCTTCCGGTCGGGGCCATACCCCTACGGTCACCGAAGCGGGTGAGCTCCGGTAGCCGCCGCGACTCGATCGATGCATAGACTGACGCTATGGGTGGGCATAGGCTTGCCTCATGCCCTATGCGCGGGTTCCGGACCTTGACTCTCTCGCCCTGCTCCTGGAGGTCGCCAGCACCGGCAGCATCGGTGGCGCGGCGCGGGCCCGGGGGATCAGCCAGCCGAGCGCGACCGCCCGGATCCGCACGATGGAGGCGCTCGCCGGTTTCCCGCTGCTGGACCGTGGCGCCCGCGGATCGACGTTGACCGGGTCGGGGGTGCTCGTCGCCGAGTGGGCCCGGGACGTGTTGCAGGCCGCGGCCACCCTGGAGGCGGGGATGGCCTCATTGCGTTCGGACCGGGAGCACCGGTTGCGGGTGGCCGCCAGCCTCACCGTGGCCGAGTACCTGCTTCCGGGGTGGCTGGTGCGGCTGGCCGCGGAACGACCGGCGACGTCGGTCAGTCTCACGGCGATGAACTCCGCCGAGGTCGCCGCGCATGTCCTTGCCGGGGACTATGACCTCGGTTTCGTCGAGAGCCCGACCCTCCCCTCGGGGCTGGCCGGCCGGGTCGTGGCCCGGGACCGCCTGGTCGTCGTCGTCCCGCCGGGGCATCCGTGGACCCGGCGGCGGCGCCCGATCCCGGCTTCCGAACTGGCCGGAACCCGCATGGTGCACCGGGAACCGACGTCGGGGACCCGGCAGTGGCTGGAGTCCGCGCTCTCCGCGCACGGGCCGCTGGCCGCGCCGCTGCTGGAGTTCTCCACGACCAGCGGGGTCCGTTCGGCCGTCGCGGAGGGGGCCGGGCCCGCCGTGTTCAGTGACCTTGCCCTCGGCGACGACCTCGCCAGTGGCCGGCTCGTCCGGGTCCCGGTCGAGGGGGTCGCCCTGGACCGCACCCTGCGGGCGGTCTGGGGGCGGGGACAACGCCCCACCGGTCCGGTGGCCGACCTCCTGCTCCTCGCCGGACGGGAAAGCTGAGCGCGATCCGCCCAGGGGGTCGGTGCCGGCAGTCCGGGCGTCCCTCCCGGGGACGGATCAGGCCGGTGCCGGGGCAGGCCGGTGCCGGGTCAGATCGGTGCTGGATCAGGTCGGCGCCGGGTCAGGCCGGGGACGGTTCCGCCGGTACCCGGACGACGATCTCGCCGCCGAGCCGGAAACCGTGTTCCAGGAGGAGTTCATCCCCGCTCCAGAACCGGCCCGGGTCGTACCAGCTGGAGCGTTTCTTGGACGGCAGCAGCCCCATGGCCGTGTAGGTGAGCGCGACCACCTCCGCACAGTAGGCGCTTTCCAGCTGTTCCTCGTCCGGGTCGGTGCCGCCCCGGCGTCCCGGGCGGGGGAGTCGGCCGCCGAGCCAGCGGGCCGCCAGCCGGGTGGTGGACGGGAAGGGGGTGCCGTCCAGCCGGGCCACCGTGGTGAGCACGGCGTCCTCCATGCCGACGTCGACGGCCGGGGCGAGCTGGCGCAGCCAGGCCCGTTGCCCGTACCGGGTGCCCCAGACCGTCACCGCGGACCGCAGGTCGTGCAGCTGGACGCCACGGTGGTGCCCGCCCGACCACAGGTCCGGCAGCGACTTGCCCAGTTCGGCGTGCCACATCAGTGGCGGCAGGTCGTCCAGGGCGACCGTCATCCCGACGTGGTTGACCGGGCTGTTCGTGCTCAACTGGATCGCCCGGTCCGCCACGGCGCTGCCGCGGAACACCCAGATGTCGCCGGTCCTGGTCAGCTCGACGGCCTCATCGAGGTCGATCCCGCTACTGGACATGGCCGTAGCCTAGGCGGGTGCGATGGTGGAAGATTCTCGGCCTCGCCGGTGCCGTCGGGGTGACGGCGACCGGCGTCGTGGTGGTGCGTTCCCAGCGGCGGCGCAACGCCTACACCCCCGACCAGGTCCGGGACCGGTTGCGGAGTCGGCATGCGGAGGCGCTGCGCCGGGCGCCGTGATCGGATCCTGACCGGATGTTCCGGGGATCGGCGGGTCGGGCGTCCGGGCGATTCCGTACCCGGGGGACGGGGATGCGCAGCGGCGGCGCACCGGCGGTCGTAGGGTCGGTAGCGCACGCAGGCAGGGGTGTTTCTGCCGGCGATGATGACCGGCCATGGGGGCATGCGCCGTGAACACGTCGTCGGGGGGCGCCGGCGGGACGGATCGGCTCCGTCCCGGGTCGTGACGTCATCGAATGACGTGCCGCGTCTGCGTATCCGTCGACGTCCGGCCAGGTCCGCTACTGCGTTTCCGCGACGTCCGTGTTTCCTTCCTGGGCTCGTCCGTGTCCGGCCAGCTGCCGGCAGCCTGGTACCGGCATCGCCGCTGGTACCGGTACTGCCGTGGGCTGTCGCCGACCGGGGTCCGGCGCGGGGTGCGGGCGGTTGCGGGATGCGGTCCCGGAGCGGGGTCGGGCCGTCCTGATCCTGTGAGGTGGATGAACGACATGCTGTCGTTCCCGTCATTCCTGTCACCACAGTCGCGTCGTCCGGTGCGGGAGATCCGGTGAGCGCCGGTCTGGCCGTGCCCCCGCCCGTCCCGGAGACGGGGCCGGCCGTCGGGGCCGCTGCCGTCCCGGCACCCGTTCGGGCCTCCTCCCCGGTTTCCCTCGGGGCCGCCCCGGCCACCGCTCCGACCGCGGCGCCGGTCCCTGTCCCCGCCCCCGTCGTCCCCGTCCCGGTCTCCGACGGCGGGCCGGCGAACGACCAGTCCCGTGCCCCGCTGGCCGACCTGCTCGCCAGGGAGCTGCCGGGACGGTTCCGCTGGACCGTGCCCGGGCACCTGGGCGGGCGCTGCGCCCCGCCCCGGGCCGTGGAACTGCTCGGGGAGCAGCTGCACGCGGCCGACCTGTGGCCGGACCAGGAACGTTACGCCCGGGCCTTGGCCGACTCCGAGACATTGGCGGCGCGGGCCTGGCGGGCCGCTGCCGCGCATCTGCTGACCGGTGGTGCGACGGCCGGCAACCTCGCCTGGATGTTCGCGTCGCTGCGGGCCGGGGACACCGTCATCGTCGATTCCGCCTGCCACGTGTCGATCCTCACCGGGCTGCGGTTGCGTCCCGGGGTGCGCCCGGTGTGGGTGCAGCGGGAGATCGCCCCCGACCTCGGCGTGCCATTGCCGCTGGATCCGGCGGCGGTCGCCCGGGCGCTGCAGGAGAACCCGGGGGCCCGGCAGGTCATCGTCACCAGCCCCAGCTACGCGGGGACGGGGTCGCCGGTCCGGGCCATCGCGGACCTCGCGCACGCCGCCGGCGCCCGGCTGTACGTCGACGCCGCGTGGGCGCCGCACGGGCGGTGGCTGCCGGGGGACGGGCTCGACCCGCTGGCCTCGGGTGCGGACGCCTGCGTGGTCAGCCTGCACAAGACGGGAGCCGCCCTGTCGGGTGCGGCGGTGCTGCTCACCGCGGCGGGCCTGGACCCGGCCTGGCAGGCCCGGGTCGGGGCGGAGGTTGAGGGGTTGCGCTCGACGAGCCCGCTGTTGCCGGTACTCGCCTCCAGTGACCTGGCCCGGTCCGCGCTGGCCACGGCCGGAGCCCCTGGGGTGGCCCTCGCCGTCGAACTCGCCGCGGACCTGCGGGAACGGTGTCTGGCCGTACCCGGGGTGGGGGTGCCCGGACCGGTGGGGGACGGGCCGTCCGATCCGCTGAAACTGGTCCTGGACGTGTCCGCGGGCGGGCTCACCGGGTTCGAGGTGCAGCGCCGGTTGCGGGCCGAAAGCACCCACGTCGAGGGCGCCGACCTGCGCCGGCTCTACCTCGTGCTGCCGGCGACCCCCGGCCTCGACGAGTCCGGGGCGGAAGCCCGCCGGGCCCTGCCCCGGGCCTTGGGGCGGGTGTTGGCCGCGGCGGTCCGGGTCGGCGGCGGGAGGCGGCGGCCGGGCCGGCACCTGCGGGTGTCCCCGAGCGTGTGGGCGGCCTCGCGGGGGGAGCAGGTCCTGCTGCCGTCCGAGGCGGGGGAACGGGCGACCGAACGGGTCCCGCTGGAACGGGCCGCGGGCCGGGTCGCCGCGGAACACGCCGCGCCGTACCCGCCGGGGGTGCCGGTCTGGGTTCCCGGGGAGCGCATCACGCCGGAGGCCGTCGCCCTGCTCCGGGAGATCCGGGCCGCGGGCGGGACCGTGCACGGCCTCCGGGATCCCGAGGCGCGCACGGTCGGGGTCATCCCGGGATAGGGAACGCCGGTGCCCCGGGGACCTACCGGTTTTCCAGGAACCGGGAGAAGCGGTCGACGGCGTCGTCGAGGACGTCGACCGGGGCGAGGAAGACCAGGCGCAGGTGGTCGGTGCCCGGCAGGTTGAACCCGGAGCCGTGGGAGAGCAGGAGGTGTTCCCGTTCGAGGAGGTCGACGATGAGCTGTTCGTCGTCGTCGACCCGGTGGATCCGCGGGTCGAGGCGGGGGAACAGGTACAGGGCGGCCCGGGGTTTGACGCAGTCGACACCGGGGATGGCGGTGAGTCGTTTCCACGCGTGGTCGCGCTGCTCGTACAGGCGTCCGCCGGGTTCGACGAGGGCCTTGATGCTCGCGGGGTTGTCGAGGGCCACCTGCACGGCGTGCTGTGCGGGCACGTTCGGGCACAACCGCATGTTGGCGAGCACCTGCAGGCCTTCGAGGTAGTCGGTGGCGTCAGCGGTGGGTCCGCTGGCGAGCAGCCTCGCGGTGCGGAACCCGGCTGCCCGGTGCGTCTTGGACAGCCCGCCCCTGCTGAGGACGCACAGGTCGGGGGCGAGGGCGGC
>JARRQM010000105.1:0-5693 GCA_037381765.1 Kineosporiaceae bacterium | reverse complement strand
TCGTCTCGGCGGCCGTCGTCGCGGTCGGGGCGGTGTTGCGGTGGCAGGCCCCGGCCCTCGCCGGTGCCGTGGTGCTGTCCGGTCACGCCGCCGTGCAACTCGGACCGTGGCTGGTCGACCTCGCCGGTACGGCGCCCCGGTGGGTCACCTTGGGGGTCGTCGGCGGGTTCCTGCTCATCCTCGGGACGAGTTACGAGCGGCGGTTGCAGCAGGTCCGGGACGGGCGGTCATGGTTGGTGAGCCTGCGTTGACCGGTCGTCCCGGTGTGGCTCAACGTCCTCCGGCGGCTCCGCCGGGCACCGGCACCGGCCGGGGTTCCTCCGGGACGTGCAGGTCGGTGAAGACGAATCGCCGGTAGGCCCAGAACCGGAACAGCGTGCCGAGGCCGATCCCGATGATGTTGCCGGAGATGTTGTCCGCGAGCGCCGAGGTGAACCCGAAAAGGTCGTGGGACACGGTGAGGCAGCTCACCGAGATGAGGATGCCTGCGACGTTCATCACCACGAACAGGGACAGTTCCCGTGGCTTGGACGCCTGGCGGCGGTGCCGGAAGCTCCAGTACCGGTTGCCCAACCAGGCGACGAGCGTGGCCAGTCCTGCCGAGGCGATCTTGGCGAGTTTCTCGTGCCCGTCCAGCGGCGGGCTGCCGGCCGGCCACAGGCCCGTGGTGAGCAGGTTGAACCCGCCCATATCGACGATGAAGGCGACCGCCCCGACCACACCGAACTTCAGCATCTCGCGGTAGAGCAGGTCGATAGCCGAGCGCAGCCGGTGCAGTACTCCGGTAGCTGCCGCCTCGGGGGTAGCTGTCCCGGTAGCGGCAGCCCCGGGTACGGGATCCGATTCGTCCGGGCGCGTTGTGGCCCCCCCATCCGATCTGGCCATCAGCGTCACAAAGCGTCACCACCTGTATCCGGTCCGGTCGGATCCGGCTTTCCTGTCTCGAGGGGAAACACCCCACCCCGCCTGCCGAGGGTACCCGGGTTTCCTGGATACCCTGCCGCCCGTGCCCGAGACAGCTCGCTTTCCGGACGGTTCGCCCAGCGTCGGCATGGTCGGCGGCGGCCAGCTCGCCCGGATGACCCAACCGCCCGCGGTGGCCCTCGGCGTGCGGCTGCGGGTACTCACCGAGACGGCCGACTCCTCCGCCGCCCAGGTCATCCCGGATGCCCCGGTCGGGGGGCACGCCGACGCCGACGCCGTCCGCGCCTTCGCGGATGGCTGCGATGTCCTCACCTTCGACCACGAGCACGTGCCCACCGGGCTGCTCGCCCAGCTGGAGGCGGCCGGGGTGGCCGTCCGTCCCGGGTCCCGGGCCCTGGTCCATGCCCAGGACAAGCTCACCATGCGGCGGCGGCTGACCGAACTCGGTGTGCCCTGCCCGCGCTGGCGCCAGCTGCACCGGATGGCCGACCTCGAAGAGTTCGGTGCTGACGTGGGTTGGCCGGTCGTGCTCAAGACGAGCCGGGGCGGCTACGACGGCCGCGGCGTCTTCCTCGCCGGGGCTGCTGCCGAGGCCCGGGACTGGCTGGTCTCCACCGGCGCGGACCGGGTCGAGGTGCTCGTCGAGGAGCACGTCCCCTTCGACCGGGAACTGGCCGTCCTGGTCGCCCGCAGCCCCTCCGGACAGGCGGCGGCCTGGCCGGTCGTGCAGACCGTCCAGGCTGACGGGATCTGCCGGGAGGTCATCGCCCCGGCCCCCGATCTTGATCCCGCTCTCGCGACCGAGGCCACCGCCATCGGGCTGCGGATCGCCGCGGAACTCGATGTCGTCGGGGTCCTCGCGGTCGAGTTGTTCCAGACCCGCACCGCCGACGGCACCCCGACCGTCGTCGTCAACGAACTGGCGATGCGCCCGCACAACTCCGGGCACTGGACCATCGACGGGGCGGTGACCAGCCAGTTCGAGCAGCACCTGCGGGCCGTCCTGGACCTCCCGCTGGGTGATCCACGGCCGCGACAGCCGTGGGCGGTGATGGTGAACGTGCTCGGCGGGGACCACCCCGACCTGTTCCGGGCCTTCCTGCACGTGATGGCCCGGGACCCCGGGGTCAAGGTGCACCTGTACGGCAAGCAGGTACGGCCCGGGCGCAAGGTCGGGCACGTCACCGTATGCGGCGACGACCTCGACGACTGTCGGGCCCGTGCCCGGCATGCCGCGGAATACCTCACCGGGGTGATCGACCGGTGAACGTGATGCCGGGAACGCGGCGGAGGCCGCGGCGGGGAACGGATGGGCGATCCGGCCGGCACGGCCGGCGGGGAAGGACGGTGCGGTGATGTCCGAAGGACGTGGAGCCGGTTCCGACACCGGGAACCGGCCCGGGGACGACTCCGGGAGCGGGGTCGGGGCGGGACATCCGGCGTCGGCACCGGCAGTCGGGCTCGTCATGGGATCAGATTCGGACTGGCCGGTCATGCAGGGGGCCGCCGAAGTCCTCGCCGAGTTCGGGGTCGACTACGAGGCGGATGTCGTCTCCGCGCACCGGATGCCCCGGGAGATGGTCGACTACGGAACCCGGGCACACACCCGGGGCCTGCAGGTGATCATCGCCGGGGCCGGCGGCGCCGCGCACCTACCGGGGATGCTCGCCTCCCTCACCCCGCTCCCGGTGATCGGGGTTCCGGTGCCGCTGCGCCACCTCGACGGGATGGACTCGTTGCTGTCCATCGTCCAGATGCCTGCCGGGGTGCCGGTGGCGACGGTGTCCGTGGCCGGGGCACGGAACGCCGGACTGCTCGCCGTGCGGATCCTCGCCGCGGGGGACGGGGCGGAGGCCACGCGGCTGCGCGCGGCCATGCTCAGCTTCCAGGACGGGCTCAACGCCCAGGCCACCGCCAAGGGGGAACGCCTGCGCAACCGGAGCGACCTGCCGTGAACCCCCTGCCGTGAACCCCCTGCCGGGCCTCGGGAGAGGCACCCGGCTTCCCGGCGTCCGTCAGCTCAGCCGGAGACCGGTGACAGCGCTCAGGGGTTCGGCGACATCCGCGGGGGCGACCTCGGCGAAGGGGATGTCGAGGCCGTGCAAGGCGCGAACGGCGAGCCGGTCCAGGGGGCTGGGCAGCGGGTATCCGACCAGGCGCTCCAGCTCGGGGACGAGCAGGGCGCGTGCGGCCACCCCTTCGGCGAGTAGCCGGGCCGGTACCGCGGGCAGGATCGCAACCCCGTAGCGGGCGATCGCCTCCTCGACGAGTACCCGCACCGGGGAGGCTTCCCGGGACGGTACGGCGCCGGGGGTGTCGCCCGGACCCGCGGCACCGGCGGGCGGCCCGATCTCCCCGTGGGCCCGGGCGGCGGTGGTGATCAGGCCGCCCAACAGGTCGGGGCCGAGCTGATTGGTGAGGTACCGGGCCACCGCCCGGATCCCGAGGAACCCGTCCAGGGCCTGGGCCAGCCGGGCCCCGGTGACCTCCGCGGGGACCGGATCCGTCGTCGGGTCCAGGGCCGCGCAGACCAGGCTGGCAGCGGCGGCAACGGCCCGGTCGGTGTCCCGCCGGAGCTGTTCCTGCCGCTCATCTTCCGGCCCGGCGAGGTGCGGGCGGGCCGTGACGCACCGCGGGCAACCGGCCTGATCGGTTTCGACCGGATCTCCGGCCGTCACCGAACTCGGCGGGGTGGCCGGAGCCGGGAAAACCGGAGCCGGGAAACGGACCGGTTCCTCGGGTACCGGATGGTGGGCCCGGAAGGCCAGCTGATTCGCGGCGCCCGCGGTATCCGTGCTGCCCGCGGCGTCCGTGCTGTCCGTCAGGGGTGCCGGAGGCGCCGGGGACGCGGCGACGGGCCGGGTGGGGGCCCGTTCCCCGTCCGCGGCGAGGCACGGGCCGAGCCCGTCCCGGCCCCCGGGCCACTGCTCGGGTGGCCAGTCCGGCCCCGGCCAGGCCCGCAGGACCCCGGAGACGACGATGAGGTGGCCGGAACCAGGAAGGTGCACGTGGTAGGTCCCGTCGGGGGCGAGGCCGCCCCGCGGCGGCCCCACCTCATCCCCGAGGTGGACCGCGGCGGGGGTACCGAGCCAGACTCCGACCCGGACGGTGCGCCCGGCATCGTGCACGGTGGTGGGCCCGGCCGGGGGCTCCGCCCCGGGGTCGGCCCGGAGCCTGGCGCCGGGCGGTAGCCGCAAGGGCACTCCGGCCCTGCGGCGCGGTCCACTGTCCGCCCCCCGTGTCCGCATGGCGGCCTCCTCGCCGGCGTCCTCCCCGGTACGTACCGGGATGTGGCGTGATGCTAGGAGCTGGACGGGGCGCGCGGAGGCGACGTTTGCCACGGATCATGTGTGACGTGAGTCACTTTTACCCTGAGGTTTGTCCCAAGGTTCGTCTCGAGGTTTATCCCGATGGTTTATCCCGAGGGTTGCCCCGAGCCGGTCCCGACCCCGGATCAGCGGGATCGCGCCGCCTGCTCCTCGACCAGAGGACGGAGGGTCTCGGTGTCCCCACCGCGCAGGGCGTCGAACAGCAGCGTGGCCTTGGCGGTGTCCCACTTCACGGCGCTGCCGACCGAGGTCGACAGGTTCGGGTCGGAGACCGGCACGGTGAGGGAGAACCCGCCGCCGCCGGAGACGGCCTTCATCGCGAGGACGAACCGGATGAGCCCCCACGGGGAGGCCCCCTGGTCGACGGTGAGCGCGTGACCCCCTGCGGAGGCGGCCGGGAAGGAACGCCACGGGACCGCGAGCACCGCGGGGGACAACGTGCGTGACGCGATCGCGGCGAGCACCTGGCGCTGCCGCTCGACCCGGCCGAGGTCGCCGCGCGGGTCGCTGTACCGGGCCCGGGCGTAGCCGAGGGCGGTGGTCCCGTCGAGGGTCTGGCAGCCCGCCTTGATGTCGAGGTGGGCCTTCTCGTCCTGCATGTCCCGGGCGACGCAGACGTTCACCCCGCCCACCGCGTCGACGAGATCGGCGTACCCGCCGAGGCCGGTCTCCACGTAGGAGTCGATGTGCAGCCCGGTGACCTCTTCCAGGGTGCGGATCAGCAGTTGCGGGCCGCCGAACGCGTAGGCGGCGTTGATCTTGTTCTTCCCATGTCCGGGAATCGGCACGTAGGAGTCCCGGGGCACGCTGACCAGGACGGTCGGCCCGGTCCTCGGCACATGCAGGAGCATGATCGTGTCGGTGCGTTGCCCGGCCGCCTTGCCGGTGCCCAGCCGCGCCCGGTCCTCGGCACTGAGGTCCTCCCGGGAATCGCTGCCGATGACCAGGTAGGTGCGTCCCCCGGTGTCCTCGGGGCGGTCACCGGACGGCATCGCATCGACCCGGCCGAGGCTCGTCCAGGCGACGGCGAACAGCGCCAGCGGGTACCCGAGCAGGGCGAGGACGGCGATCAGGACGATCCCGCGCGGGCGTAGCCGGCGCCGGCGCGGCAGGCCCGGGGGCCGTCCGCGGGGGCCGAACCCGCCCGGACCGGGGCCGCCCGGACCCCGTCCACCGGGACCGCGTCCACCCGGCCCGGGGCCTCCCGGGCCCCGACCGTCAGGGCCGCGCACGTCGGGCCCCGCACCGGTGCGCACGGGGGGGCGTCGGAGGTCGTCCCCGGGGTGCGGGGCCCACCGGCGGGGGGACCCCGGTCCGGAACCGTCAGGACCGGGGTACGAGGACCCGGGATACGAGGACCCGGGATACGAGGCCCCGGGATACGAGGCCCCGGGGTAGGGGGTCCCGGGGTACGAGGACCCGGGGTAGGGGGACCCCGGG
>JARRQM010000104.1:3560-9331 GCA_037381765.1 Kineosporiaceae bacterium | reverse complement strand
CAAGGCCCGGCACCGTGGCCACTGAAGTCGAGACAACGACTATCGACACTATCTGGTTCAGCGTGCGCCTGGAAGGCATCGGCACGGCGCAACGGACCGAACGACTGGAAGAGATCGTTCGGGAGTTCATCGGTTCGTGGGACCCGCGGACGGGCCACCTGCCGGAGGGACCGCCACGCTCCCCGACCTCCCGGGCTGATTCCCCGGGATCGGCTGGAAGGGCGCTCAGCTCTGCGGGGTGGCCGGCCCTGCGGGGTGGCCACCCTGTAGGGGCGGTCAGGAACGGGGCGACCAACCGGCGAGGACGACGAGCTCGGTCTTCTCGCCGGTCTGGTTGGTCTTGGACCGCGGCTGAGGTGTGATCCCGTCCGGTGCCGGCTACGGGTGCCGGACGGGACCACGGAGGGCGGTGAGCAGCCGGGTGAGGTCGGCCGGGGTCACCCCGTCGAAACCGGACAGCACCCGGCGGCGGGGGCCGGGCGGCAACGGCACGAGATGTTCGACGGCGAGCACCGGCATCCCCGCGGCCTCCGCGGAAGCCACCCCGGTCGGGCTGTCCTCGATCGCCACGCAGGAACCCGGCGGGACGCCGAGCCGGGCGGCGGCGGTCAGGTACGGCTCCGGATGGGGTTTGCCGTGGGTGACCTCATCCCCGGCGACGACGGTGGTGAAGGTCCCCCGGGGTAGCCCGGCGACGACGGCCTCGGCGAGCCGGCGGTAGGACATGGTGACCAGGGCGCAGGGCACACCGTCCTCGACGAGCCGGGTGAGCAGTTCGCGGGCCCCGGAACGCCACGGGACGTGGTCGCCCACCCGGGCGGTCACCGCGTCGAGGAGATGGTCGACGATCTGTTCCCCGGTCAGGTCCACCCCGGCATGTAAGCGGATGTACTCCCCCGCGGCGGGCAGGGCG
Source organism: Kineosporiaceae bacterium (assembly GCA_037381765.1). Taxonomy (GTDB): domain Bacteria; phylum Actinomycetota; class Actinomycetes; order Actinomycetales; family Kineosporiaceae; genus JARRQM01. Next base: position 8,418 of record JARRQM010000104.1, on the reverse strand, counting down.
CTGCCGACGAGGTTCCGGGCGTGTTCGGGACTCCAGGTGCCGCCGTGCGCGGCGATGAGCGCGGACTCGGCCTCGAACCAGTACGGCTCGGTGTCGACGAGGGTTCCGTCCATATCCCACAGCACCGCGGCCGGGAGCCCGGTTCCCGCAGCGTCCGGGTCCGCGGTGGGGGCGTGCGGGTCCGTGGCGCGCCGGGTCATGTCGGGCCGGGTCGTGTCGGGCCGGGTCATGAGGCGTTGAAGTAGCGGGCTTCGGGGTGGTGCACGACGAGGGCGTCGGTGGACTGCTCCGGGTGCAGCTGGAGTTCCTCGGACAGCGTCACCCCGATCCGTTCCGGCCGGAGCAGGTCGACGAGCAGGCGGCGCTGCCCGAGGTCGGGACAGGCCGGATAGCCGAAGGAGTACCGGGACCCCCGGTAGCCCTGCCGGAGGATCCCGGCGAGGTCCCCGGCGTCGTCGGCGTCTATCCCGAGTTCGGAACGCACCCGGGCGTGCCAGTGTTCGGCGAGCGCCTCGGTGAGTTGCACGGACAGGCCGTGCAGTTCGAGGTAGTCGCGGTAGGCGTCGGCGGCGAACAGGTCCGCGGTGGCCTCGGCGATCCGTGCCCCGACGGTGACCAGTTGGAACGCGATGACGTCGGGGCCGCCGAGCCGGTCGGCTTCGGCCTGGGTGCGGAAGAAGTCGGCCAGGCACAGGTGGCGGTCGCGTTGCTGGCGGGGGAAGGTCAGTCGGGCCCGTTCGGTTCCGGCGGGGGCCCCGGTCCGGTCCCCGTCGTGGTGCAGCAGGATGAGGTCGTCGCCGTCGGAGACGCACGGGTAGTAGCCGTAGACGACGGCTGCTTCGAGGAGGCCTTGGGTTTGTACCCGGTCCAGCCACATCCGCAGTCGGGGGCGGCCTTCGGTTTCGACGAGTTCGTCGTAGTCCGGGCCGTCGCCGGAGCGGGAGCCGCGTAACCCCCATTGGCCGACGAAGGTGGCGCGTTCGTCGAGGTAGTTCGCGTAGTCCCCGAGCGGGATGCCGCGGGCGATCCGGTCCCCCCAGAACGGTGGGGCCGGGACCGGTAGGTCGCGGGCGACATCGGAGCGGGCGGGGATGGTGGTGGGGGTTTCGGTGGTGGGGGCGGTGCGCGTGCGTACCCGGCGTGGCCGGGGGGCGGGCAGTCCGGCGGCGGGGTCGCCGGTTTCGGCCGCGGCGGTGGTGAGGGCGTCCATCAGGCGTAGGCCTTCGAAGGCGTCCCGGGCGTAGCGGACCTGGCCGGAGTAGATCTCGGCGAGGTCGTTTTCCACGTAGGCGCGGGTCAGGGCGGCGCCGCCGAGCAGGACCGGCCAGCGTCCGCCGAGCCCGCGGGAGTTGATCTCCTCCAGGTTCTCCCGCATGATCACGGTGGATTTGACCAGGAGGCCGGACATTCCGATGGCGTCGGCGTCATGTTCTTCGGCGGCCCGCAGGATCTCCGAGATCGGCTGCTTGATGCCGAGGTTGACGACGCGGTAGCCGTTGTTCGACAGGATGATGTCGACGAGGTTCTTGCCGATGTCGTGGACGTCGCCTTTGACCGTGGCCAGGACGAGGGTGCCTTTGCCGCTGCTGCCGGCGGCGGCGTCGATGTGTGGTTCGAGGTGGGCCACGGCCCCTTTCATCACCTCGGCGGAGGCCAGGACGAACGGCAGCTGCATTTCGCCGCGGCCGAACAGTTCGCCGACCGTACGCATTCCGGCGAGCAGGTGGTCGTTGATGATGTCCAGCGGGTCCATTCCGGTGGACAGGGCCTCGTCGAGGTCCGCGGGCATTCCCTTGGCCTCCCCGTCGACGATCCGCCGGGACAGGCGTTCGCCGAGGGGGAGGGCGGCGAGTTCGGCGGCCCGGTCGGCGCGTACCGAGGCGGCGTCGACGCCGTCGAACAGGTCGAGGAAGCGGGCCAGCGGGTCGTGGGTGAGTCGGCCGTCGGTGTCGTAGCGGCGCCGGTCGTAGACCAGGTCGAGGGCGGCCTCGCGCTGGTCGTCGGGGATCCGGGCGGTCGGCAGGATCCGGGCGGCGTGCACGATCGCGGAGTCGAGTCCGGCCTTGACCGCCTCGTGCAGAAACACCGAGTTGAGCACCATCCGGGCGGCCGGGTTGAGCCCGAAGGACACGTTGGACACCCCGAGGGTGGTCTGCACCTGTGGGTAGAGCTGTTTCACGGTGCGGATGGCCTCCAGGGTGGCCACGGCGTCGCCGCGGGTCTCCTCCTGGCCGGTGGCGATCGGGAAGGTGAGGCAGTCGACGAGGATGTCGTGTACCTGCATTCCCCACTCGCCGGTGAGGGTGTCGATCAGTCGGCGGGCTACCGCCACCTTGTGTTCGGTGCTTCGGGCTTGGCCGTTCTCGTCGATGGTCAGGGCGATGACGGCGGCGCCGTGTTCGCGGACCAGGGGCATGATCTGGCGGAACCGGCTGTTCGGGCCGTCGCCGTCTTCGAAGTTCACCGAGTTGACCACGACCCGGCCGCCGACGAGTTCCATTGCGGCTTCGATGACGGCCGGTTCGGTGGAGTCGATGACCAGGGGCAGGGTTGAGGAGGTGGCCAGTCGGCCGACGATTTCGCGGATGTCGGCGACCCCGTCGCGGCCCACGTAGTCCACGCAGACGTCGAGCAGGTGGGCGCCGTCGCGGGTCTGTGCCCGGGCGATGTCGACGCAGTCGTCCCAGCGGCCGTCGATCATCGCTTCGCGGAAGGCTTTCGAGCCGTTGGCGTTGGTCCGTTCCCCGATCGACAGGTAGCTGGTGTCCTGCCGGAACGGGACGTGCTGGTAGAGGCTGGCGACCCCGGCGTCGGTGTCCGGGCGGCGGGCCCCCGGTCGGGTGCCGGACACCCGGCGGACGACGGCGGCCAGGTGGTCGGGGGTGGTGCCGCAGCAGCCGCCGACGAGGCCGAGACCGAAGTCGCCGACGAAGTGTTCGTGGGCGTCGGCGAGTTCGCCGGGGGTCAGCGGGTAGCGGGCCCCGCTGCTGGTGAGTTCGGGCAGGCCGGCGTTCGGCATGCAGGTGAGCGGGAGGTGGGCGTGCCGGGACAGGTGCCGTAGGTGCTCGTTCATCTCCGTGGGGCCGGTGGCGCAGTTCAACCCGAGGGAGTCGATGGCCAAGGCTTCCAGGGCGGTCAGGGCGGCCCCGATCTCGGTGCCGAGCAGCATCGTCCCGGTCGTTTCCATGGTGACCTGGACCAGGACGGGGATGTCGACGCCGAGGGTGTCGGCGGCCCGGCGTGCGCCGAGGACGGCGGCCTTGACCTGGAGGAGGTCCTGGGCGGTTTCGATGAGGACGGCGTCCGCGCCGCCCTCGATGAGGCCGGTGGCCTGCTCGGTGTAGGCGTCGCGGAGCGGGGCGAAGGCGATGTGGCCGAGGGAGGGCAGTTTCGTGCCGGGTCCCATGGAGCCGAGGACGAACCGGGGGTGGTCGGGGGTGGCGGCGGCGTCGGCGGCCTCCCGGGCGATCCGGGCACCGGCCCGGGACAGTTCCCGGATACGGTCGGCGATGCCGTACTCGGCGAGGTTGGCGAGGTTCGCGCCGAAGGTGTTGGTGCCGACGCAGTCGACGCCGACCTCGAGGTAGGCGTCGTGCACGCTTCGGATGATGTCGGGTCGGGTGGCGTTGAGGACTTCGACGCAGCCGTCATGGCCGTCGTAGTCGGACAAGGTGGGGTCGGCTGCTTGCAGCATGGTGCCCATCGCGCCGTCGGAGACAAGAACGCGTTCGGACAGTGCGGACCGGAAAGACAGGGGTCGGCTGCTCATCACCTGGGATTCTAGGTGCAGCCGGGTCGGGCCGGCCGCGCCGGGCGGGGGTGGGAAGGGCCGGGGCGTTCCGCCCGTAGGCTGAGGGCACGGTGGACGGACCGCCGGAGGGAGGTCACGTGCGCGACCCGAGCGAGCTGGCGGAGGTTCCGCGGTTGCGGGACCCCGTGATGGTCGCCGCCTTCGAGGGGTGGAACGACGCCGGGGAGGCCGCGAGCTCCGCGCTGAGCCACCTGGAGCAGGTGTGGGGTGCCCGACGGCTGGTGGAACTCGACCCGGAGGACTATCACGACTTCCAGGTGAACCGGCCCACGGTGTCGGTGTCCGAGGACGGTCGGCGGTCCATCACCTGGCCGACGACCCGGTTGTCGTGGGCGAGTCCGCCGGGGGCGCGGCGTGACGTGGTGCTCGTCCGCGGGATCGAGCCGTCGATGCGGTGGCGGTCCTATGTCGCCGAACTGCTCACCTTCGCCGAGCGGCTCGGGGTGAGCACCGTGGTGACCTTGGGGGCGTTACTCGCCGACGTCCCGCACACCCGGCCGATCCCGGTGACGACGACCAGCGACGATGTGGACCTGTTGCGGGAACTCGCGTTGGAGCGGTCCCGGTATGAGGGGCCTACCGGGATCGTGGGGGTGCTCAGCGAGTTCTCCGCGCGGGCGGGGTTGCCGGGGCTGTCCCTGTGGGCGGCGGTACCGCACTATGTCGGGCAGTCCCCGTCGCCGAAGGCGTCGCTGGCCTTGCTGCGCCGGGTCGAGGAGCTGCTGGATGTCACGGTTCCGTTGGGCAGCCTGCCCGAGGACGCCCGGGCCTGGGAGCACGGGGTGGATGAGTTGGCCGCGGAGGACTCCGAGATCGGCGAGTACGTGCACCAGCTGGAGCAGGCCAAGGACACCGCCGAGTTGCCGGAGGCCAGCGGGGAGGCGATCGCCCGGGAGTTCGAACGGTACCTGCGTCGCCGGGACGACGGGGGCCCGGCGGGTGCCCCCGGACCTGGCTGACCCGGTTCCGGTTCCTGACCCGGTTCCGGGACCGGTTCTGGGCGTGTTTTTTTGCTTCCGCGCCGGGCCGGGGCGTGTGGCTGCGGTG
>JARRQM010000104.1:0-3531 GCA_037381765.1 Kineosporiaceae bacterium | reverse complement strand
CCGGGCCGGCGCCGGTTCTGCCGTCGGTGCGGCTACCGGCGGTGGCCGTTGGCGCGGGGGCACAGGTGCCCGTCGGGGTCCAGGGGGTTCCCGCAGAACGGGCACGGCGGGCGGCCGGCCGCGACGACGGCGGTGGCCCGTTGGGCGAAGGCCCGCGCCGTGGTCCCGGTGATACTCACCCGCAGGATCTGCCCGTCGTCCTCCTCGTTGTCCGCGGGGGGTTGCAGGGGTTCCAGGGGGATGTCCATCCCCTCGGCGTAACACTCGATGAGGACCCGTTCGGCGTCGGGATCCCAGGCCAGACTCATCGTGCCGACCCGGAAGTCCTCGGTCAGCGGGGTGTCGAGGGGGTCGTCGTCGGTGGCGCGGCCCGGGGTGAGCGCGGGAACGGCGGCCGTGCCTCCGCTGCGTCGCAGTACTTCGTCGAGTAGTTCCTCGACCCGTTCGGCGAGCGCGGCGACCTGGGCCTTCTCCAGGACGACGCTGGTCAGCCGGTTGCCGGAGCGGGCCTGCAGGAAGAACGTGCGCGCTCCGGGTTGCCCGACCGCGCCGGCGACGAACCTGTCGGGCGGGTCGTAGTCGAAGACCAGGCGTGCCATGGGGCGACCCTACGGGGTCGGTGTGTTCGCGGGCAGGGTTGCCGGTCCGGTCAGGCGCGGCGGGTCAGGTCGCGCTGATGACGCCGGCGGAGAGCAGCCCGATGAGGACCAGTCCGGCGACGATCCGGTAGCCGATGAACACGGTGATCGGGTGCCGGGAGACGAAGCGCAGCAGCCAGGCGATCGAGGCGTAGGCGACGACGAAGCTGATCACGGTGCCGACGGCGAGTTGTCCCCAGCCGACGACGGCGGTGTCGACGTCTTTGAGTTCGAACAGTCCGGCGCCGGTCAGGGCGGGGATGGCGAGGAAGAAGGACAGGCGGGTGGCGGCCACCCGGGTGGTGTCGACGAGCAGGCCGGCGGAGATCGTGGCACCGGACCGGGAGACCCCGGGGATCAGGGCGAGGCATTGCAGGGCTCCGATGAACAGGACTTCGACAAAGGTGAGGTCCTGTTCGGCTTTGCGTTGCTTGCTGCGTTTCTCGGCGACGTACATCACCGCGCTCCACAGGATGAGGCTCACCGCGACCACCCACAGGCTGCGCAGCGGGCCGGTGATCAGGTCCTTGAGGGCGAAGCCGACCAGGCCGACCGGCAGCGACCCGGCGATGACGTACCAGGCGAAGCGGTGTTCGGGGTCGGGTTCGGCGGTGCGGGGCTGCCCGCGCAGCCGGGCCAGGTCGTCGGGGAGCCCGCGGGCCCAGGCCCGGCCGAGCCGCACGAAGTCGGACCAGAAGTACAAGAAGGTGGCCACGATCGCGCCGAACTGGATGATCGCGGTGAAGGCGGTCACCGCGGGGTCGTCGACCGGGAGCCCGAGGAGGCCTTCGGTGACGGTGAGGTGGCCGGTGCTGGAGACCGGGAGGAACTCGGTGAGCCCTTCCACGACGCCGAGGATGACGGCATCCAGATAGCCCAGGGGGTCGCTCACCAGGGGTCCTTCCGGGTCGGGGCCGGGACGCGGGGCGGTGCGGAAGGCGCTGGGGCGCCGGGTGGGGCGGGATAGCAGGGTGCCCGGTGGTGCCGGGCGGGGATCGCCTGCCGTGCCGTACCGGGCGGGAGCCTATCTGTCCGGATTCAACGGCGGCACAGGGGTCACCCCGGGCCCGGCCTACGACCGGATCGGCGGGTCAGGCACTAGGTTGCTGTCGTGGAACAGCGGGTCGTCGGTCGCAGCGGGCTGCGCGTGTCGCGGATCGGGCTGGGCACCCTGACCTGGGGGCGGGACACCGACCAGCATGAGGCCGGTGAGCAGCTGCGGGAGTTCGTCGACGCCGGCGGGACCCTCGTCGACACCGCCGACGCCTACGGGGACGGGGCCGCCGAGGACGTGCTCGGGACGCTGCTCGGGGAGGCGGTCGACCGGGAGGAGCTACACATCTGTACCCGGTCGGGGATGTCCTGGCAGGACGGGGCGCTGCGGGCGGACCCCTCCCGGGGGGCGATGCTCGCCGGGCTCGACGCGTCGCTGACCCGGCTCGGAACCGATCACGTCGATGTGTGGCTGGCCCCCGCGTGGAGCGCCGAGGTGCCGCTGGAAGAGACGTTGAGCGCGCTGGAACTGGCCGCACGCACCGGCCGGGCCCGGTACGTCGGGTTCGCCAATCACGCCGGGTGGCAGCTGGCGCGGGCGGTGACCTTGCTCGGCCCGGGGGTGCCGGCGGTGGCCGTCGAGGCCGAGTACTCCCTGGTGCAGCGGTCCGTGGAGGCCGAAGTGGTGCCTGCGGCGGGGGCGCTGGGGGTGGGGTTGCTCGCTTGGTCGCCGCTGGGCCGGGGCGTGCTCACGGCCAAGTACCGCACCGGGACCCCGGCGGATTCCCGGGCGGCCTCACCGCACATGTCCGCCTTCGTCGAGGCCTACCTGGATGCGGGGTCGCGGCGGATCGTCGACGCCGTGGTCACCGCCGCGGAGGGGCTGGGCTGCGCTCCGCTGGAGGTGGCCCTGGCCTGGGTACGGGATCGGCCCGGGGTGGCCTCGATCCTCGTCGGCGCCCGGACCGCGGCACAGTTGCGGGACTCGTTGCTGTGCGAGGACCTCGTGCTGCCGGAGGAGATCCGTTCCGCCTTGGACGAGGTGTCCTCCTCAAGCTGAACGCGCCCCGGTCGGTGCGGCCCGGCTGGCGCAGGCCAGGTCTGGGTCAGGTCCGGGTCCGGCTCCGGTCCGGTCGGACAGGGGGCCGGTCGGCTCAGGTGGGGTCGGCTCAGGTCCGGTCCGGTCCGGCCTCGGTGGCGTCGACGAGGTCGTCTTCTTCGAGGTCGTCGTCCTCGTCTTCGAGGTCGTCGTCGAAGTCGTCGTCGTCGAGGACGTCGTCGAGTAGGTCCTCGGGTTCCTCATCCTCGTCGTCGACGTCCTCGTCCTCACCGTCGTCGTCGTACAAGACGAACGGCAGGACCTCGTCGAAGGCGGAGTAGAGGGCGTCGTCGTAGCTCACGTACGCCTCGGCCAGGGTCTGGTAGGCCGCGGCGACGGCGGGGTCGGTCTCCCCCTGGCGCCTGCTCGCCGCCGACAGGTGCGCCTCGAGGGCGGCGACGAGACGGTCCAGGGCCGCTCGCGGATCGGTGGTCATGGCATGACCGTAGCGGTTCGTGATGGCATTGGGGTGATGAGCGCCCTGCCGACACCGCCGTACCCGACACCGCCGGACAACTCCCCCGGGGCCGGCGGCGAGTACGAGTACCGGGAGCTCACCGTTCCACGGGGGATGTCCCGTTCGGAACTCAACCGGGTACTGACCGATCACGCCGAGTACGGCCACTGGGAACTTGCCCGGGTGCGGCTGTCCGCAGGCGGGCGGCGGCGGGTGTGGTTACGCCGGCGGATCATCCGGGTGGTGCGTACCGGGTGACCGGCGCCGGCCGGCACGATCTGGACGGCACCGGCCACGCGGTACGTCCGGACGGCGCCGGCCGGCCGGCAGGACCGGACGGGGTC
>JARRQM010000103.1:0-5846 GCA_037381765.1 Kineosporiaceae bacterium | reverse complement strand
GTCCGCCGGGCCGGCCCCGGACGTCACCGCGGTACGTACCGAAGGTCACTGGTTGTGTCCACGTCCGGCAGGCGGGGACAGCCCTGGGAGGGTGGAGTTGGAGACGAAAATCCGGGCCGACGTCGTGGAGTTCGTGGTGACGAACTACCTGTTCGGCGACACCGAGCAGACCCCGGCCGACGAGGAGTCCCTCGTCGAGGGCGGCATCATCGACTCCACCGGCATCCTCGAACTCATCCTCTTCCTGGAGGAACGGTTCGGGGTCGAGGTCTCTGACGCGGAGACCATCCCGCAGAACCTCGGCAGCATCGCCAACATCGTCCGTTTCGTCGGATCGAAGTCCGCCGCCGCATAGGCTCGCGGTCACCGGGGTGGTGGCCGGGGTGGCGGGGCCGAGGGGGCCGCAGTGAACACGAGCGACTACTTGCTCGCCGCCGGCGCGCCCGAGGCCGTCGCGGTGATCGATGCCCGGGGTCGGCACACCTACGCCGACCTGCGCGGTGCTGCGGGCAAGCTCGCGGCGGCCCTCGCCGAACTGGATCTGCCTGCCGGGGCGCGGGTCGGCATCCTCGCCCCGAACTCGCTGTTCTGGGTGGCCGGTTACCTTGCCGTGCTCAAACTCGGGTACGTCGCGGTTCCGTTCTCCGACAAGCAGACCGTCGACGGTATCCGCCCCCAGGCGCGGCTGGCCGGTTGTTCCGCGGTGCTCAGTGACCGGCGCACGGCCCGCCGTTTCGGTGACGTGTTCGGCCCGGACGTGCCGGTACTCACCGAGGTGGAACTGGCTGGGGACCGGGCGCCGTACTGGCCCGACGCTGACGCCGACGCCACCGGCGCGGGAGGTGTTACGGAGCCGGGGGATGACGCCGCGCTGATGTTCACCTCGGGGACGACGGCGGCGCCGAAGGCCGTCCGGGTGACCCACCGGAACATCCAGGCGAACACCGACGCGATCGTGGACTACCTCGGGCTGCGCGACGACGACCGGATGCTCGTCGTCCTCCCGTTCTTCTACGTTTTCGGTGCCTCGCTGCTGCACACCCACCTGCGGGTCGGCGGCAGCGTCGCGGTGTGCAACACCTTCACCTTCCCGCAGACCGCCCTCGACATGATCGAGAAGGAATCCTGTACCGGGTTCGCCGGGGTGCCGTCGAGTTATCTGCTGCTGTTGCGGATCGGCGGGTTCGCCGACCACCGGCTGCCGTCCCTGAGGCACCTGCAGCAGGCCGGCGGCAAACTCGCCGATACGGTCATCACCGAGATCGCCGCCGCCCAGCCGCAGGCCCGGCTGTTCGTCATGTACGGGCAGACCGAGGCCACCGCCCGGCTGTCCTACCTGCCGCCGGACCGGCTCGGGGACAAACGGGGGTCGATCGGACGGGGTATTCCCGGGGTGCAGTTGCGGGTCCTCGACGAGCAGGGGGAACCGGTGCCCGTCGGGCAGCGGGGGGAGATCTACGCGCTCGGCGACAACATCTCGCCCGGCTACCTCGACGACCCGGAGGCGTCCGCGGAGAAGTTCACGCCCCGCGGAATGCGCACCGGCGATATCGCCGTCGTCGACGAGGAGGGGTTCATCTTCATCGTCGACCGGCGCGCCGACTTCATCAAGTCCTGGGGGAACCGGGTGTCCAGCGGTGAGGTTGAGGGCTGTGCCCTGCAGCTGGCGGACCTGTCCTCGGCGGCGGCGGTCGGCGCACCGCATCCGGAGGCCGGGGAGGCCATCGTGCTCTACGCGACGGTCCACCCGGACAGCGCGCTCACCCCGGATGGGGTACTCGACCACATGCGTCGGTCGCTGCCGACCTATATGGTCCCCCAGAGGGTCGTGTTCCTCGATGCCATGCCGTTGAGCGGGAACGGGAAGATCGTCAAGTCCGCCCTGCGGGAACGGGCGGCCGCCGACACCGACAGGGAAGGAACGTCCGGACATGGTCAGCCTTCGCATGCCCCGTCCTAGGGCGCTCATCCCCGCGGCGGTGGTCGTGGCGCTGGCCGTCGCGGCGGTCGGTGGGGTGCTGGTGACCGGTTCGGATCCGGAGGTACGGGTGCAGGCGAAAGATCTCGTTCCGACGATCACCGCGGAACAGCTGACCCGGGACGCCGGGGTGCGGGTGTACTTCGGGCACCAGTCGGTGGGGATGAACGTGCTGGAGGGCGTCCCCGCGGTGTACGCGGCGCAGGGGGTGGCCGCCCCCGAGGTCAGCCAGGACAGCGTGCCGGCGACCGGGGAGGCCGGCGACGGCTTCTTCGTGCACACCTACATCGGGGAGAACGGGGACCCCGCGGGGAAGGTCGCGGCCTTCGACGCGACGGTCCGCGGCGGGATGGGCGAACAGGTCGACGTCGCCCTGATGAAGTTGTGCTACGTCGACTTCACCTCCGACACCGACGTCGACGCCCTGTTCGCCACCTACCGGGACACCATGGCGGCCCTCCAGACCGACTACCCGGACGTCGTGTTCCTGCACTCCACGGCGCCGCTGACGACCGCGCTGACCGGGTCGGCCCGGTGGAAGTTCCAGGTCAAGGAGATGCTGGGGCGCACCGACGACTACGGCGCGACGAGTAACGTCGTGCGGGAGCGGTACAACGCGCTGATCCGCGCCGAGTACGGCGACCACGTCTTCGACATCGCCGCGGTGGAGTCGACGCAACCGGACGGTACGCGGATCCAGCGCACCCACGATGGTGCGACGTACTACACCCTGGACGACGGGTACGCCTCCGACATCGGCCACCTCAACGCCGAGGGGTCGGCGGCCGCCGCCACCGCCCTGCTCGCGCTGGTCGCCCGCACCGGGGGCTGATCCGGTGGCGGCGGCCCCGGCCCCGGCCGGAGTCCCGGGGACCGACATCGTGTCCGTGGCGCGGATCGCCGCGCTGCTCGACCGGGGCGGGCCGGACTTCACCCGCCGCTGGTTCACCGACGCCGAGATCGCCTACTGCACCAGCCGTGCCCGGCCCGGGCAGCACTTCGCCGCCCGGGCCGCCGGGAAGGAGGCGGTGATCAAGGCACTGCGCCTGGCCTGGGACGGGCCCGTGGCCTGGAGCAGCGTCGAGATCGTCCGGGATGATCGCGGCGCCCCGCGGGTTCGCCTGCACGGCCGGGTCGCCGAGGCCGCCGCGCTGGCCGGGATCGGCGAGGTGGCCCTATCCCTGTCGCACTGCGACGACTACGCGGTCGCCATGGCTCTCGCGTACCCGGCGGGCGGCTGACCGGGGGTCCTCGTCCGGAGGCAGGGGCGTTCCGGCTACGCGGATTCCGCGGCGCAGCTGGAGCAGATCCCGTACAGCTCGACGACGTGCTCGACCTCGGCGAAACCGTTCTCCTCGGCGATCCGCTCGGCCCAGCGTTCGATGGAGGCGTTGGAGATCTCGATGCTGCGCCGGCAGATCCGGCAGATCAGGTGATGATGGTGGTGTGCGCTGCACCGCCGGTACACCGATTCACCGTCGGCGGTGCGCAGCATGTCCACCTCGCCGTCGGCGCACAGCTGCTGCAACGTCCGGTACACCGTGGCCAGCCCGACCCGGCTCTCCTGCTCCCGCAGCCGGGCGTGCAGCTGCTGGGCGCTGAGGAACCCGTCGGCACCGGCGAGGACGGAGGCGACCGCCGCACGCTGCCGGGTCTCGCGCCGGACAGGGGGGACGCTCACAGCAGGCTCCCGTCACTCGGTGATCGATGTGTCAGAGCGTGTCTTCGGACTTCGCCGACCGCGAGCAGCTGCCCGGGAGCCTGCCCGGCAGGGGCGAAGCCGAGTTCGAAGCCACGCGCTCAATGGTTCCAGACGGTGCCCTGCCCGGAATCGGCAGCCTCGGTGTTCCCGGTCACCGCGCCGGCCGTGCCGGCCGCGCCGCCGGCACCTGCGGCGACCGGCTGGCCGGTCCCGGCCGGTCGGGAACCGATCGTCCCGGAACCGATCGTCCCGGAACCGATCGTCCCGGAACCGGTCACCCCGGCCGGGGTCGCCGGTCCACGGCCCGCCGCGTCCGGTTCTGGCAGGGTGCCGCGCGTGGCACGCAGCCGCCCCCGGAGCCCGCGTATCGTGCCGGCGCTGAGAGTGGTGGCCAGGAACACGGCGATGGCGAGCAGAACGATGGTCCCGCCGGACGGGGTGTCCAGGTAGAACGACGACCACGTGCCGACGACGCTGACCAGGACGCCGACGGCCACGGCGATCGCCATACTGCCCCGGAAACTGCCCGCGAGCTGCTGGGCGACCGCGTTCGGGACGATCATCAGGGCGCTGATCAGCAGCAACCCGACGACGCGCATGGAGATCACCACGGTGGCGGCGGTGAGTACGGCGAGCAGGAGGTTGAGGGCGGTGACGTTCATCCCGGAGGCCCGGGCGTACTCCTCGTCGTTGCTCACCGCGAACAGCCGTGGGGCCAGGCCGATCGCCACGGACAGGACGATCACCGAGAGCACGCCGAAGGTGACCAGGTCGGTGCCGGAGGTGGTGGTGATCGCCCCGAACAGGTAGTAGTTCAAGGAAGCCGGGTTGCTGTCCGGGGACATGCTGATCAGGACGACACCACCGGCGATCCCGCCGTAGAAGAGCACCGCGAGGATGACGTCGGCGCTGGCCCGGCCCCGGGCCCGGACGAGTTCGATGGCCACCGCCCCGGCGACGGCACAGGCCAGTGCGGTGAGCACCGGGGCCTGGCCGGTGAGCACACCGAGCGCGACCCCGGTGAGGGCGACGTGGCCCATTCCGTCGCCGATCAATGCGAGCCGGCGTTGCACCAGGTAGACCCCGACGGTGGGGGCGGTGATCCCGACGAGCAGCGAGGCGATGAGGGCGAGTTGCATGAACTCGTAGCTGAGCGCTTCCACGGATCAGCCGATCCCTGCGCTGCCGAGCAACTGGCGCTGCCCCGAGGCCGGGTCGCGGAGCACGTCGTCGTGGCCGCAGTCGTTGCACTCGTGCCCGGGGTCGGCGTTCTCGACGGGTTCGTCGCGGACCACACGGCCTCCTTCGATGGTGACGACCCGGGTGAGTACCGGGCGCAGCGCGGTGATCTCGTGGGTGACGACGAGCATGGTGAGCCCGGAGGCGACGAGGTCGGCGAGGGTCCGGACGAGGTTCGCCTGGTTCTCGGCGTCGACCCCGGCAGTCGGCTCGTCCATGATGAGCACGTCGGGTTCGGCGGCGAGGGCCCGGGCGATCAGTGCACGCCGCTGCTGGCCGCCGGACAGTGTGGACACCGGGGCCTGGGCGTGCCCGGACAGCCCGACCGTGGCGATGGCTTCGGCGACGACCGCCCGGTCGCGTCCGGACCGTCGGCGCCACCAGCGGGTGCGCGGCAGCCGCCCGGAGGCGACGACCTCCTGGACGGTCGACGGGATCGCCCCGCCGACCGTGTGCCGCTGCGGGACGTAACCGATCCGGTAGCGCTCCCGGAAACGCGCGGAGGGGACTCCGAGCAGTTCGATCTCGCCGTCGAGGACCGGTGCGAGCCCGAGCAGCCCGCGGACCAGGGTGGTCTTACCTGCGCCGTTGGGGCCGACGAGGGCGACGATCTCGCCGGGGTCGAGTCGGAAGTCGACGTCGACGAGTACGGCCCGGTCCCCGTAGCCGATACTCGCGCCGGTCACCCGAGCGACAGGGGTTACCGATGGGCTCATGAGAACCATTTTCATTCCGATCTCGGTCTTCGTCAAAGCGACCACCCGGGTGGCGACCTGCCCGGAAGCCCCGGGCGGGTGCCGGTGCCCGGTGTCCCCGGTCCGCCGCCGTCGGATCCCATCCGGGGGTCGCTAGGCTGGACGCCCCGTGCCGTCGTGACCCCTCCCCGACGCCACCCACCGACACCCAGCCGGATGGAGTAACCGTGGC
>JARRQM010000102.1:0-5904 GCA_037381765.1 Kineosporiaceae bacterium | reverse complement strand
CCGCCGGAGCCGCCCCACCCGGTCGGACCGTCCGGTCGCCTCCGGTAGCGTGGCGACCGTGGCGGAGTTTATTTACACGATGCGCAAGGCCCGCAAGGCCCACGGGGACAAGGTCATTCTCGACGACGTGACGATCATGTTCTACCCCGGCGCCAAGATCGGTGTCGTCGGGCCGAACGGGGCCGGCAAATCGACCGTACTGAAGATCATGGCCGGACTGGACACCCCGTCCAACGGCGATGCCTTCCTCAGCCCCGGATATTCGGTCGGCATCCTCCAGCAGGAGCCCCCGCTGAACGAGGACAAGACCGTCCTCGGCAACGTCGAGGAGGGGCTCGGCGAGATCAAGGCCAAACTTGACCGGTACAACGAGATCGCCGAGCAGATGGCCGTCGACTACTCCGACGCGTTGATGGAGGAGATGGGGCACCTCCAGGAGGCCATCGACCACGCCGACGCCTGGGATCTCGACGCCCAGATCGAGCAGGCCATGGACGCGTTGCGGTGCCCACCGGGGGACGCCGACGTGTCCGTCCTGTCCGGGGGGGAGCGGCGCCGGGTGGCGTTGTGCAAGCTCCTGCTGTCCAAACCCGATCTGCTGCTGCTCGACGAGCCGACGAACCACCTCGACGCCGAGTCGGTGCAGTGGCTGGAACAGCACCTCGCCGCCTACCCCGGCGCCGTGCTCGCGGTCACCCACGACCGGTACTTCCTCGACAACGTCGCCGAGTGGATCCTCGAACTCGACCGTGGCCGGGCCTACCCCTATGAGGGCAACTACTCGACGTACCTGGAGAAGAAGCAGGAGCGCCTGCAGGTCCAGGGCAAGAAGGACGTCAAACTCGCCAAGCGCCTCAAGGAGGAGCTGGAGTGGGTCCGGCAGAACGCCAAGGGCCGGCAGGCGAAGTCCAAGGCACGGTTGCAGCGGTACGAGTAGATGGCCGCCGAGGCCGAGCGCACCCGCAGGCTCGACTTCGAGGAGATCCAGATCCCGCCGGGTCCGCGGCTCGGCAGCATCGTCGTCGAGGCGTCCGGGCTCGGGAAGGGGTTCGGCGACCGGCAGCTCATCGAGGATCTGTCGTTCTCCCTGCCGAAGAACGGCATCGTCGGAGTCATCGGCCCCAACGGTGTCGGTAAGACCACCCTGTTCAAGGCCCTCGTCGGGCTGGAACCGATCGACTCCGGTGATCTCAAGGTCGGCGAGACCGTGCAGATCTCCTACGTCGACCAGAGTCGGGGCGGGCTCGACCCGGCCAAGACGGTGTGGCAGGTCGTCTCCGACGGGCTCGACTACATCAAGGTCGGGCAGGTGGAGATGCCGTCCCGGGCGTACGTGTCCGCGTTCGGGTTCAAGGGGCCGGATCAGCAGAAGCCGGCCGGGGTGCTCTCCGGCGGGGAACGGAACCGGTTGAACCTCGCTCTCACCCTGAAACAGGGCGGGAACCTGCTGCTGCTCGACGAGCCGACGAACGACCTCGACGTGGAGACCCTCGGCTCCTTGGAGAACGCCCTGCTCGACTTCCCCGGTTGCGCCGTCGTGGTCAGCCACGACCGGTGGTTCCTCGACCGGGTGGCCACGCACATCCTCGCCTACGAGGGCACCGACGAGAATCCGGCGGTCTGGTTCTGGTTCGAGGGCAACTTCGCCGCCTACGAGGAGAACAAGGTGGTCCGGCTCGGCCCCGAGGCGGCCCGTCCGCACCGGGTCACCTACCGCAAGCTCACCCGCAACTGACGGCGGCTGCCGCGGCGGCGGCGAGTCGCTCCGGGGCGGTGGTCACCCCGGAGCGGCCGTCCCCACCTGCGTCCCGGGGGCGCGGGGCGCGGGAACCCGGCGGGCGAGTACGGGGATCTTCTCCGCCGGGGACGGCACCCCGAACAGGAACCCCTGACCTTCGTCGCAGCCCAGGGCGGTCAGCGCATCCCGTTGGTGCTCCTGCTCGATGCCTTCGGCGACGAGGGTGAGCCCGAGGGCGTGGCCGAGGGCGATGATCGCCGCCATCAACGGTGCCTCCGGGGTGTCCGGGGTCATGTCGGTGACGAAGGACTGATCGATCTTCAACACGTCGACGGGGAGCCGGTTGAGCCTGCTCAGGGTCGAGAAACCGGTGCCGAAGTCGTCGATGGCCACCTGGATGCCGGCCGAGCGTAGGGTCCGCAGCACTTGGGCGACGTCGGGGGCGTCCGCGTCGAGGGTGGTCTCGGTGATTTCGAGGACGAGGTGACCGGGGGCGAGCCGGGTGCGCCGCAGCACGTCCTCGACGAGGTCGGCGTAACCGGGCTCGAGTAGTTCCCGCCCGCTCACGTTCACCGTGACCTTGTGCAGCAGCCCCGCGGACACCCAGGTGGCGGCGTGCCGGCAGGACTGCTCCAGCATCCACAGTCCGATGTCGGTGATCAGCCCGCTCTCCTCGGCGACCGGGATGAATTCGGTCGGCGGGATCCACCCGCGGTCCGGGTGCTGCCAGCGGATCAGGGCTTCGACGCCGGTCATCCGGCCGGTGCGGAGGTTGACGATCGGCTGGAACACCGGCAGGAGATGCCCGGCGTCCATGGCCCGGCGCAGCTGGCTGACCGCGGGACCGCGCCGCTCCTCCGTGGTGGTCCGGCTGCGCCCGCCGCGCTTGGCCCGGTACAGCAGCGCGTCGGCGCGGTTGACCAGCAGGGACGAGGTGTCCCCGGGTTCCCAGGCGGCGACCCCGGCGGAGAAACTGCACCGGTGGGACAGGTCTTTGCGTAGCCGTTCGACGTGTTCCGCGGCCTGGGCGGCGGGGTGGTCGGGGAACACCGCGGCGAACTCGTCCCCGCCGATCCTGGCGAGGACGACCGGGGCGGGCAGCGTCTGCCGCCAGGACTGCGCGGCGTCCCGCAACAGGCGGTCCCCGGCCGCGCGGCCCATCTGCTCGTTCAACCGGGAGAAGGCGTCGAGGTCGATCAGCGCGAGCGCGAGTGGGTTCCCGGTGCGCTCGACCTCCCGGAGGCAGTCGCTGAGCTGCCGGTCCAGGCCGAGCCGGTTCGGTAGCCCGGTGACCGCGTCGAGTTCGGCGTTCGCCGCGGACCGCACGTACCACCCGACGACGAGCCCGATGGTTGCCCCGATCCCGGCCACGGCCAGCGGCGCCACCGGTCCGGTCGGGCCGCTGACGGCCAGGCCGGCACCTCCGGCCACCACCGCGACGGTCAGGTGCGCGGTCGCCGACCACCACGGAAGGAAGAGGAACGCGTCGAGGACGACGAGCACGTACAGGCCGCTGATCGCGATCGAGGTGACACCGCCGCCGCCGAGGACGACGCCCCCGGTGACCAGGGCCGTGGTGAAGGCGAGGACGAGATGGTGGGCGAGGGCGGGCTGCCGGCGTCCGCCCACCAGCAGGCCGGTCGCGGGGATGATGGCCAGGGCCGCCAGCACCCGCAGCCCGACCGCGTCGGCTTCCGGCGGGGGGCCGATCAGGCCGACCGCGAGCAGGACGGCCGCGCAGACGGCGAGGATGAGGGCGGTCGTGGTGGTGATGGCCCGGGGGGTGCCGATCACCGGCATGGCATTCGGTCGTAGCCGGTCCCAGGGCAGGTCGGCGACGCGCCGGGGCCATCCGCCGTCGGCGGCTGCGCGGTGGGGCCGGGGGTCGGCCGGTCGGTCGGTCACGTCATCTCGCTTCCGGGGTCACTCTGGGATGTCGACGGGTGACCGTCCCGGCTGAATGCCCTGACCGCACCTGCCTGCCCCGGGGATGGCAACATAGGTGGTGACGGATGCGGAGGAACTCCGGTGCGGGCCGACGGCCCAAGTCCGGGGCGGGCCCGCCACTGTGACCGGGGAGCCGCCTCCCACGTACGGGTCACTGGAAGCCGGGCTGTCGGCCGGCTCCGGGAAGGCCGGGAGCGGGCGCCGGGACGGCCGCGCGGCCGTACCCGAGATCCGGGAGCCAGGATATTCCGGCCGTCCCGCGGTGGCGCGTCCCGTGCCACCCGGACCGGCGCCCGACGGCGTGGAAACCCGTCGGTAGCGGAAGGACTCTCCTTTGCCGTCCCATCCCGGCGTATTCCCGCCCGAGAACTCGCCCGAAAATCTGCCCGAAGACCTGCCCGGCGGCGTATCCGGTGACCGGGTCGGGACGCCGCCCGCCCCGGAGCCGGGACACGGTAGCGATGTCCTGGCGCGGGTGCTCGCCGGGATCGGGCCCGCCGACCCCGGCGCCCGCGACGAGGCCTGGGCCCGGCAGCACCGGTTGACCAAACCGCCGGGTTCGCTCGGCGCCCTGGAGGAGGTCGCCGCCCGGCTCTGCGGGCTGGCCGGGGTCTGCCCACCGCCGGTGCCGCGGCCGGTCGCGGTCGCCGTGTTCGCCGGGGACCACGGGGTACACGCCCGGGGAGTCACCCCGTGGCCGCAGGAGGTCACCGGACAGATGGTGGTGAACTTCCTCACCGGGGGCGCCGCCGTGAACGTGCTCGCCGCTCAGGTCGGCGCCGACGTCGTGGTCGTCGACGTCGGCCTGGCCCATCCGGTACCCGCGGGGGCGGATCCGCTGCCGGCCCCGGGCTCCCCGGACGGAACCTCCGGACGGGGACGGCTGGTCAGCCGCCGGGTCCGGGCGGGAACGGCGGATCTGGCCGCCGGCCCCGCGATGTCCCGGGACGAGGCGCTCCGGGCGATCGAGGCCGGTATCGGGGTGGCCGAGGAACTCGTGGCCGCCGGCTACGGCTGCCTCGTCACCGGGGATATGGGGATCGCGAACACGACGGCTTCGGCCGCCCTGGTCGCCGCCTTCACCGGGGCCGACCCGGGCGACACCACCGGCCGGGGCACCGGGATCGACGAGGCGACCTGGCGGCACAAGGTGTCCGTGCTGCGCGCCGCCCTGGACCTGCACCGGCCTGACCCCGCGGATCCGGTCGGGGTGCTCGCCGCCGTCGGCGGCCTGGAACATGCCGCACTCGCCGGGTACCTCCTGGCGGCGGCGGCCCGGCGGGTCCCGGTCGTCCTGGACGGGGTGATCGCGACCTCCGCGGCCCTCGTCGCCGCGGCGCTGGCCCCGGATGCGGTCGACGCTTTCGTCGCCGGGCACCGTTCCCCGGAGCCGGGGCAGGGGCTGGCCCTGCGCCACCTCGGCCTCGCACCGCTGCTCGACCTCGGACTGCGGCTCGGCGAGGGGACGGGGGCCGTCCTCGCCGTGCCCCTCGTCCAGGCCGCGGCCCGGACCCTGGGGGAGATGGCCACCTTCGACTCTGCCGGGGTCGCGCACAAGGACGGGTGAGGTGCGGCCGGGACGGTCAGGGCAGCCGGACCATTCCTTCCTGGGCGACGGTGCAGGCGAGCCGGCCGTCCCGGCCGTAGAGGTGGCCGAGTCCGAGTCCCCTGGCCCCGGACGCGGACGGGCTGGACAGGGTGTAGAGCAGCCACTCGTCGGCCCGCACCGGGCGGTGCCACCACATGGCGTGGTCGAGGCTGGCCATCTTCAGCCCGGGTTCGGAGAAGGTCCGCCCGTGCCGCCGCAGCACCGGTTCGAGCAGGGTGTAGTCGCTGGCGTAGGCGAGGACGGCGGCGTGCAGCCGGGGGTCGTCCGGTAGCGCGCCGACCGCGCGCATCCACACGTTCTCCCGGTCGCTGCGGTTCTCGGACGGTTCGAGGAACACCGGTTGCTCGACGTGACGCAGATCCACCGGGCGGTGCCGGGCCCAGTACCGGGCGGCGGGGGTGTCGATCCCGGCGTACCGCTGGGTGAGGGAGGGCAGCGATTCCGGTCCGGGGACCTCGGGCATGGGCTCGGCATGGTCCGGCCCGTCCGACGGGGTCTGGAACGAGGAGATCATGGACAGGATGGGGCGGCCGAACTGCAGGGCGTGGGTGCGCCGCGCCGAGAAGGAACGGCCGTCCCGCAAACGTTCCACCGCGAAGGTGATGGGTTC
>JARRQM010000101.1:0-5915 GCA_037381765.1 Kineosporiaceae bacterium | reverse complement strand
GCCCGCGCAACCTTGACGTCGAGGATCCTCGCCCCCGGGGCGACCCCGGCGTACGCACCGCCGGAGGCGGCTCCGGTGCCGGCGACCAGCCCGGCCATGAAGGTGCCGTGCCCTTCACCGTCCCCGCCGCCGCCCCCGGTAACGTCCAGGTGGGCGACGACCCGCCCGTCCAGGTCGGGGACGTCGGCGACACCGGTGTCGACGACCGCGACGGTGACCCCGCGACCCACGTCACCGGGGTCGGCGGGCAGCCCGACGGTGGCCCGCACCGTGCTCACCGCCTCGGTCGTGGCGGTCTGCGTCGCGGCGAACCGCACCTCACGGTCCGGGACGACGAGGTACCCGGCGGGCAGGTGGGCGTTCGCCGGAAGGGTCGCCGCGACCCCGCCGATCAACGGGTACGCCGCGGTGACCTGGCCGCCCGCAGCGGTGACCGCCGCCGCCGTGGCGGCGACGTCGGCCCCGGTGACGACGACCCTGGTGGTCGGGACCGGCCAGGCGGCCCCGGCCGGCTGGGCCTGGGCCGGGGCGCCGACTCCGAGGACGGTCAGGGCGCCCGCGCCGAGGGCGGCGGCCCACCGCAGCCGGCTCCGGCCGTGGTCCTGGCTCCGGCCGCGCTCCGATGCGGGCGGTGCCACCCGTTTCCTTCCGAGGTGCGTGAACACGCAGACCTCCCTGGCTTGCCGGTCCCCGTCCGGGCTTCCCCTCCACTGTCGGCTTTCCCCGGCCCGGGACGTACCCGGCGGCCGGCGATCACCCCGTTCCCGGACCGAATCACCCCGGTGGGGGATCGGCTGGCCCGTCCCGGTGCCGATGGATCATTGGTGTCCCCGGAAGGATCAGCGATGCCCACGGTCCTCGTCGTCGATGACGACGCGGCGATCCGCGAGTTCGTCGCAGATGTCCTCGACCTTGAGGGCTACGACGTGCGCCAGGCAGCGGACGGGTTCGCCGCACTCGCCGAGATCGACCGGGACCGGCCCGACTGCGTCCTCCTCGACGTGATGATGCCGGGGATGAGCGGACATGAGGTGCTCGCGGCGATCCGGGACGCCGACGGCGGCCCCCAGCTGCCGGTGATCGTCCTCACCGCGGCCGCCGACGAGGAGCAGAGCTGGCAGGCGTGGAGCGGAGGGGTGGACTATTTCCTCGCCAAACCGTTCGAAACCGACCAGCTGCTGCGCTTCCTGGAGTACCTGTTCGCCGCGGCGGACAGCTGACCGGGGTGGCCATGACCGGACCCGCAGACCACCGGACGGCACCCCGGTCGGCCCCCGATGAGGCGCTCACCCGCCGGGCGGTCGCCCGCTACGCCGTCCTGGACACGCCCCCGGATACGGCCTTCGACGAGGTCGTCGACCTCGCCTTGCGGCTGACCGGGGCCCGCCGCGGCGGGATCGCCTTCCTCGACCGGGAACGCGTCTGGTTCAAGGCCCGCCGCCGGCTCGCCGAGACCGCGTGGCCGCGGGCCCAGTTCCCGGTCTCCTGGACCGGCCCCGGGCCGCATACCGCCCGTGAACGCCGCTCCCCCGCCGGAGTGACCGTCCTCGACGGCCCGTTCACCGTCGGTGATCGCTGCTACACCTTCGCCGCGGCGGCGCCGGTCACCACCGGCGAGGGGTACCACATCGGCCAGCTCATCGTCCTCGACGAGACCCCGCTCACCCCCGAGGAGGAGGATCTCGCCGCGCTCGCGGTGCTCTCCCGCCAGGTGATGTCCGGTCTGGAGCTGCGGCGGACGATGATGTCCTACCGGGCCGCCGTCGACGGGGTCGGCCACGTGGTCTTCCAGCTCGACGAGCAGCACCGGCTGCTCTCGGTGACCCCCAGCTGGGTTCGGCTGACCGGGTTCGGGGTGGTGCGCTCCGTGGGCAGCCCGCTCGCCGATTACCTCCATCCCGACGACCGGGCGGGCGCCCTCACCCACCTCGCCGACCTGCAAGGACGCAACACGACCACGACCTTCGAGTGCCGGCTGCGGCACCTCACCGGCGGGGACACCCCGGTCGAGGTCATTGCCCGGCCGGTGGTCGACGAGAACGACCGGCAGCGCGGCCTCGTCGGGGTGGCCGCCGACATCAGTGACCGCAAGGCCCAGGAGATCGAGGCCCGGCACGCCCAGAAACTGGAAGCCCTCGGCCGGCTGTCCGCGGGTCTGGCCCACGAGATCAACACCCCGATCCAGTTCGTCGGCGACAACATCCGTTTCCTCGCGGGCAGCTACCAGACGATGCTCGGCCTCATCGGCACCTACCGTCAGGCCCTGGGCACGGTCCCGGACCCCCGGGACCCCGCCGGACCCGGGAACCCCCCAGACCCCGGGGACCCCGTCGGGGCGGAGCGGATCCGCGCCGCCGAGGACGAGGCGGACCTGGACTACCTCAGCTCCGAGGTGCCCGAGGCGATCCGGCAGAGCCTGGACGGTGTGGAACGGGTGGCCGCCCTGATCCGGGCGATGCGCACCTTCGGCCAGGCCGACCGGGACGTCCAGGCCGCCGCCGACCTCAACGCCGCCCTGCGATCCGTCGTCGCCATCGCGCTCACCCAGGTCGGTGACACCATCCGGATCGACTGCGACCTCGCCGACCTGCCGGCGGTGACCTGTACCCTCGCGGAGATCACCGAGGTCGTGCTGAACATGCTGATCAACGCTGCCGACGCGATCGAGGAGAAGGGCGGCTCCGGGGCGATCACCGTGCGCAGCCGGTTATGCGGGGAGGAGGTCAGCGTCGAGGTCTCCGACACCGGCGCGGGAATCCCCGAGGAGATCCGGCATCGCATCTTCGAACCGTTCTTCACCACCAAGGAAGTCGGCCGCGGTACCGGTCAGGGGCTGGCCCTGGCCCGTTCCGTGATCCGGGACAAGCACGGCGGGACGATCGCGATGAGTTCCGCGGTCGGTGTCGGCACGACCTTCACCCTCACCTTGCCGGTGGCCGGCCGGCGTACCGCCGACACCGGCATCGGCGCCGCGGACCCCGCGCGGACCCCCGCCTGCTGACCCCGGGACCGACCGGTCCCCACCGGCTGCCCCGAACCGGTCAGGGCCTTCTCGGCGTGCCCTCCCCGCGCACACGCGGGAGGGGCTTCCGGGCCGACCATCACGCCGACGGCGAACATCACACCCGCAACGGGCGCCCCTCCCCGCATGATGGGGTCAGCCGGATACCCGGGTCCGTTCCCCGGAACCCTCGTCCCGGGGAACGGGTCCGCGACGCGCTCCTGCGACACAACGAGGTGAACGACGGACGTGCCCACCATCCTCGCCAAGGACCAGCTGTCCCCCAATGTGACCCGCCTCGTCATCGAGGCCCCACGGATCGCCGGGGTACGCCGCCCCGGACAGTTCGTCATCGTCCGCCGCGCTCCCGGCGCCGAACGGATCCCTCTCACGATCACCGACTCCGACCCCGAACGGGGCACGATCACCCTGATCATCCAGGCGGTCGGGAAGAGCACCCACGACCTCGTCGCCCTCGGTGTCGGGGACACGATCACCGACGTCGCCGGCCCGCTCGGGCGCCCCACCGACCTGATCGGCTCCGGACATGCGGTGTGCGTCGGCGGCGGGGTCGGTACCGCGGTGATCTGGCCGATCGCCCGGGCCCTCGCCGCCGCCGGGGTCCAGGTGACCTCCATCGTCGGCGGACGATCCCGGGAATGGGTGATCCTCGCCGAGGAACTGGGTGACTGCGGCGACGTCATCGTGTGCACCGACGACGGCAGCGCGGGCCGGCACGGTTTCGTCACCGACGCCCTCGCCGACGTCTGCCGGGATCACACCGTCGACCAGGTCTACGCCGTCGGACCGGTGCCGATGATGCGGGCCTGCGCCGACGTGACCCGGCCCCTCGGCGTCCCCACCGTCGTGTCGCTCAACGCGATCATGCTCGACGGCACCGGTATGTGCGGGGGCTGCCGGGTCAACGTCGCCGGACACACCATGTACACCTGCGTCGACGGGCCGGAGTTCGACGGGCACGCCGTCGACTTCGATTCCCTCACCGACCGGTTGTCCACCTACCGCGAGTTCGAGCAGGCCGCTCTCGCCCGGTTGCTCGCCCACCAGGAGGCCTGACATGCCCGACCGCAACGCACCCGATATCCGGAACGGCACCGGCGCGGGCACCCACGTGAGCACCGGCGCGGAGACCGGCACCGGTAGCGTCCACGGCAACGGCAACGGCAACGGCGCCGTCCCGCCCGGCCGGATCCCGACGAAGCAGCGGATGGCCATCGCCCGGCAGGCCATGCCCGAACGCGACCCGCAGATCCGCTCCGGCACTTTCGAGGAGGTGAACCTCGGCCTCGACGCCGATGTGGCGTTCCTCGAAGCGCAGCGGTGCCTGCTCTGCCGGAAGGCGCACTGCGTACACGGTTGCCCGGTCGGCATCGACATTCCCGGGTTCATCGGCCGGATCGCCGACGGCGACCTTCCCGGAGCCGCGGCGATCCTCCTCGACGGCAATGCCCTGCCCGGGATCACCGGACGGGTCTGCCCGCAGGAAACCCAGTGCGAGGGCGAATGCCCGCGCGGGGCCACCCTGCGCGGCGTTCCCGGTGACCCGGTGGGCATCGGCTACCTGGAACGTTTCGTCGCCGATTGGGCCTCGGCGAACCTGGACAAACTTCCGCCGCCACCGGCCCCGTCCGGGCGACGGGTGGCCGTCGTCGGCTCCGGTCCGGCGGGTCTCACCGCGGCCGGGGAACTGCGCAAGGCCGGGCATGAGGTCACCGTCTACGAAGCCTTCCACGAGGCGGGTGGCGTCCTGCTGTACGGGATCCCGGAGTTCCGGCTCCCCAAGGAGATCGTCCGCGCCGAAGTGGACCGTCTCGTCGCCCGGGGGGTGCGCATCGAACTCAACGCGATCATCGGCCGCACCTTCACCCTGCCGGAGTTGCGCGCCGACCACGATGCCGTGTTCGTCGCCGTCGGCGCCGGGCTCCCAGTGTTCATGGACGTCCCCGGAGAGGATCTCAAGGGTGTGTACTCGGCGAACGAGTACCTCACCCGGGTCAACTTGATGGGCGCGTGGCTGCCGGACGGGGAGACCCCGGTGCTCACCGGCCGCAAGGTCGCCGTGATCGGCGGCGGCAACGTCGCCATGGACGCGGTGCGCACCGCGCGACGGCTCGGCGCCGAGGAGGCCGTCATCGTCTACCGGCGCTCCCGGGAGGAACTACCCGCCCGGGTCGAGGAGGTGCACCACGCCGAACAGGAGGGGGTGCGCTTCGACTTCCTCACCGCCCCGCTGGAAGTGGTCGGCACGGGTGACCGTTGGGTGGCCGGGCTGCGCTGCCAACGCATGGAACTCGGTGAGCCGGACGCCTCCGGCCGGCGCCGCCCCGTCCCGGTCCCCGGCTCGGACTTCACCCTTGACTGCGACACCGTCGTCGTCGCCATCGGCACCCGGGCCAACCCACTGCTCACCTCGACCGCACCGGACCTCGCGGTGAACCGGTGGGGCTACGTCGAAACCGATGAGGACGGGCAGACCTCGATGCCCGGAGTGTTCGCCGGTGGTGACATCGTCCGGGGCGCGGCCACCGTCATCCTCGCGATGGGGGACGGCAAACGGGTCGCCGCCGCGATGAACACCTACCTCGCCCGGACGGTCCCC
Source organism: Kineosporiaceae bacterium (assembly GCA_037381765.1). Lineage (GTDB taxonomy): Bacteria > Actinomycetota > Actinomycetes > Actinomycetales > Kineosporiaceae > JARRQM01. The sequence continues at coordinate 294 of JARRQM010000101.1, read as the reverse complement.
GCCGACGTCTGACCCCGCCCCGCCCGCTCTCTCCGGGGCGGGAAACAGGGCGAGGCCGAGGCCCGCACCGGACGCATCGTCGTACGCGGAATCCCGATGCGTCGGCGGTGTGCCGCGTGCGCAACGGCTCGCTCGGCGCGGGGGCGCCCGGTCGGGGTGGGTTCCGGACGGGAACGGGTCACCATTCGCTGCCGCGCTGGCCCCGCTGCCCGGTGTCGTGCGGGTGTTTGACCTTGCACACCTCGGCGACGAGGTCGGCGGCTTCGACGAGACGGGGGTCGGCGTCCCGCCCGG
>JARRQM010000100.1:0-5956 GCA_037381765.1 Kineosporiaceae bacterium | reverse complement strand
GGGTGTCGCGTGCGGGCCCGGCAACCCACCCCACCCGCCTGCCCGGTATCGCCCCGCAGCCCGTTCGGTCTACTGTTCGGCTCGTGCTGCGCACGGTGAGGGTGACCCGCTACGTGACGCCGTTACATGAGGGCGGATCGCTGCCGGGGCTCGTCGAGGCGGACGATGACGGCCTGTACGTCGTGAAGTTCCGCGGTGCGGGGCAGGGCACGGCGGCCCTGGTCGCCGAGATTCTCGTCGGGGAACTCGCCCGCCGGCTCGGGATCCGGGTGCCGGAACTCGTCCTCGTCGACCTCGACCATCAGATCGCCCGCCGCGAGCCCGATCCCGAAGTACAACAGCTGCTCCTCAACAGCGTCGGACTCAACCTCGGGCTGGACTTCCTCCCGGGCTCTTTCGGCTACGACTCCGCGGGCTGGCGGGCCGACCCGCAGGAGGCCGCCGACCTGCTCTGGTTCGACGAGTTCACCGCGAACGTCGACCGCACCTGGCGCAATCCCAACCTGCTCGTCTGGCACAAGGAGCTGTGGGCCATCGACCACGGGGCCGCCCTCGTGTTCCAGCACGCCTGGCCGCCCGTCGAGACCTGGGCGGCGCGCCGCTACGACCTGTCCCAGCACGTACTGCGACCGTTCGCGGAACGACTCGACTCCTCGGCCCTGGTCGCCACCGACCTCCGGTTGGCTACGGCCCTCACCGGTGACCTCATCGCCGAGGCGCTCGCGCTCATCCCCGACCCGTGGCTCGGCCGGGATCCCGACGCCTCGCGGTTGCTCTACACGAACTACCTCACCGCCCGGCTCGCCGATCCGCGCCCGTGGTGGGACGGTCCGGCGCGGGAGGAGGAGACCGGCGCATGAGCGATCTCCCCGCCCCTGTCCCCGGCTCCGGCCACCAAGCCAGTTCTCCTCGGGTGGCCTTCGAGTACGCCCTGCTCCGGGCCGTACCCCGGGTCGACCGCGGCGAATACGTCAATATCGGGGTGCTGCTGTACAGCCAGGATCACGACTACCTGGCCGCCCGCGTGCACCTCGACCCCGACCGGATCCGTACCCTCGACCCGGACACCGACCTCGACGCGCTGCGCACCGCCGTCGACGCGATCACCGGAACCTGCGCCGGCGACCCCGACACCGGGCCGGCCGCGGCCCTGCCCACCCGGCAACGTTTCGGCTGGCTCACCGCTCCGCGGTCCACCGTGGTCCAGACCGGCCCCGTGCACAGCGGGCTGACCGCCGACCCCGGGACCGAACTCGACCGGCTTGTCGCTGCCCTCGTGCACTGACCTGCCCCGGGGCACACTGGTGTGGTGCCGGAACTGCCCGAGGTCGAGGCCCTCGCCGTCTTCCTGCGAGAACGTGCCGTCGGCCGGGTGATCGCTGCCGTCGAGGTGGGCAGCGTCTCAGTACTCAAGACCTACCAGCCGCAGCCATCGGCGCTGGGCGGGCTCCCCGTCGACGGTGCGGTCCGGTACGGGAAGTTCCTCGACCTGCACGCCGGAGGCCTGCACCTGGTGTTTCACCTCGCCCGGGCGGGGTGGCTGCGTTGGTCCGACGCGATGCCCGCGAGCACGGTCCGGCCCGGGAAGGGCCCTCTCGCCCTGCGGGTGCGGCTGCACGACCTCGACACCGGTACCCGCCCCGGATTCGACCTCACCGAGGCCGGGACCCGGAAGCGTCTCGCCGTGTACGTCGTGGCCGACCCCGCGGACGTCCCCGGGATCGCCGCACTCGGCCCGGACCCGCTCGCCGACGGTTTCGACGTCGCCGCGCTCGCCGCGATCCTCGACGGCTCCCGGCAGCAGATTAAGGGTCTGCTGCGGGACCAATCGATACTCGCCGGGGTCGGTAACGCCTACAGCGACGAGGTGTTGCATGCGGCCCGCCTGTCGCCGTTCGCCGTCGCCGGCCGGCTCACCCCCGACCAGGTGGACTACCTGCACGGGGCGCTGCGTGAGGTACTCACCACCGCCGTGACCGCAGCCTCCGGGAAACCCGCGAAAGAACTCAAGGACGCCAAACGTGCCGGGATGCGGGTGCACGGGCGGGCCGGGCAGCCGTGCCCGGTCTGTGCGGACACCGTCCGCGAGGTCAGTTTCGCCGACTCCGCCCTGCAGTACTGCCCCACCTGTCAGACCGGCGGCAAGGTACTTGCCGACCGGAGGATGTCCCGCCTGCTCAAGTAACCCCACCCCCAGCGCCCCTCGCCCCGAGCACCCCTCAGGTTCAGGGCACAGCTCCCCACCCTCGGGGGTCGTCGCGGTGCTGCGGGCCTTCCGTCTTCCGGGGTCTTCCGGGCGGGGCCCTCCGGTCAGCCGGGGGCGCTTCCCCGCCGTTCCCGGATGATCTGCAGCGAGAAGGCCACATGTTCCCGGGCCGCGTGTTCGGCGGCGTCCGGGTCCCGCTCCATGATTGCCCGGATGATCACCTCGTGCTGGCTGTTGGACTCGGCGACATCGGCGGCGTCGTAGTGCTGGGCCAGCTGGTTGTTGAAGGTGTAGAAGCGGTTACGATCGGCCAACCGCTGGAAGTACGGGTTGTTCGCCGCCTCGGTGATGAGCCCGTGGAAGTGACTGTTGAAGTCCGGGAACAGGGACGGAGCCCGTTCCCCCTCGGGAGGGCGGGTACGGAAGCAGTCCTCGATCGCGGCGAGCTGCGCGTCGGTGCCACGCTGACAGGCCAGTCGTGCGGCGAAACCTTCCAGGGCCATCCGCACCTCGTAGATGTCGGCGATCTCCTCCAGGGTGTGCTCGTAGACCACCCAGCGGCGACGGTGCGAGACGATGAGGCCGTCCGCGGCGAGGCGCTGCAGGCTTTCCCGGATCGGGGTGCGGCTGACCTTGAGTCGCTCGGCCAGATCCACCTCGACCAACAGATCGCGGGGGCGCAGCCGGCCGAGCAGGATGTCCTCTCTCAGCTGCTGGTACACCTCGTCGGCCAGCCGCGCGGGCGTCTGCGGGCGTGCTGGTCGCGGCACCGGTGACTCGTCCTGCTCCGCCAAGCGGTTCTCCTCCCGGGTCTGCAGCGCGGGCTTACGCGGTGGCGCTGCGGTGTGGCGCTGCGGTGTGGCGCGGTGCGGTTCGGCGCGCCGTGGCGGTGCGGTGTGTCTCGGTGCGGTGTGTCTCGGGGCGGTGGGGGCCTGCGGACGATCCCCCGCACGTTCCCGTTGCGCGGGTCTGATGGGACGGACGGTGCTGCGGGGCGGATACGCGTTCCTGTCGCGCGGTTCGGTGGACGGTATCCGGTCCCGAGCCCGGGACGGGGGTGTTCCCGGCACACGAGAATCCCACGGTTGCGTAGTTCCGGGGATCTCCGCCGGTCTCGGAAGGATCACGGTGTGCGCCGAGCACACTTCGGGTACCTCCCACCGCGGCGGTGGAGCGCCTGCCAAGATGTCCCTGCGCGGCGGTCCGGCTGGTGTCCGGTGTCCTCCGTCCGTGCGGCGGGTCGTGGTTCGTGTCGGGGAGGGGCGCGGCACGGTGCGGCTCGGCGGGCGGCTCGGTGGGGTCGGTGTTCCGAGGTCCCGGCGCGTGCCAGCAGGTGAGATGTCGGACGCGGGGTGTGCGACACGGGACGATGTGGCAGGGCCTGACACGCACCACGGGGCCCGGTACGGAGCGGCAGGGCACGGCAGGCACGCAACGGCAGGGCACGGGGTAGGGCGGGTACGACGCGACCGGGGGATGACATCGGGAGGGCGGACATGGGGCACCGAGGACGGTCCGTGGACATGCGGACCTCGCCGGCCGTTGAGCTGTCGGGGACCGGGCCGGGGGAGGAACTCGTCGCGCACCTCGCGGCCGTCCTCGACGGGCTGGAGAACCTTCGGGGTTCCTCGGTCGTGTTGCCGGACGGCGATGACGACCTGCTCGTCCGGATGCTTGATGCCCAGATGGGCAGTCGTTGGCTGGATGTGGCCGCCCGGCGGATGCGGGCCCGTGCGGGCTCCTCCGACGCAGCCGCCCCCGCTGCTGTCACTTCATCCGCCGCCGCTCCTGCCGCCACGACACCAACAGCTTCCCCCTCCGTCGTGTCTGCCGATCCCGTGGTCACGTCTGATCCCGCCGCCGTCGCTCCAGTTGCTCCCGCCAGGTACCCCGGGCAGGCCGGTCCGGATACGTCCGCGTCAGCCGGGCATGAGGCGAATGCCGCCGTCGCGCTCGCCATCCGCACCGCCGACCCGGCGTTGCTGCACTACCGTTCCGGTGGCTTCTACCTGGCTCGGTCCCTGCAGGCCGGGCACACCGAGGGGTTGCTCGACATCGCTCTCGGGCTCGTCGGTAGCGCCGACGAGCCGATCTCCGGCGGGCGGCACCCGGTGCTCGGGCATCCTGAGCTGGCCGTCATCCCGCAGACCCCGACGGCGGCGAGTCACCTGCCCCGGGCTCTCGGCGCGGCCTGGGCGATCGGTCGCCAGGCGGGGTTGCCGGCCCGGTTGCGCCGGCCGTTGCGCTGGCGGGACGACGCCCTCGTGGTCGCCGGATTCGGGGACGCCGCGGCGAATCACTCCACGGCGACCGGTGCGATCAACGCCGCCTGCTGGGCGGCCCGGCAGGGGATCCCGTTGCCGTTGCTGCTGGTCTGCGAGGACAACGGGCTCGGGATGTCCGTGCGGACCCCGGAGGGGTGGATCCAGGGCCTGTACGAGAACCGTCCCGGCCTGGAGTACCGCTACGCCGACGGCTACGACCCGGTCACCACACTCGCGGTGGCGCGGGAGGCCGCCGAGACGGCCCGGACCCGTCAGGTTCCCGTCCTGTTGCACCTGTCCACGGTACGGATCGGCGGGCACACCGGGGCCGACCACGAACTCGCCTACCGCAGCGCCGTCGAGCTCGGGGCGGATCTCGCCCGTGACCCGTTGGCGGCGTGCATGCGTGCCGTGGTCACCGCGGGCCTGCTCACTCCCGCCGATGTGCGCCGCCGCTGGACCCAGACCCGGGACGCGGTCGCGCACGCCGTCGGTGAGGCGTTGCGGCGTTCCCGGCCGACCAGCGTCGATCAGCTCACCGCGCCGCTCGCCCCGCAGCGTCCGGGGGCGGTTCGGGACCGGGCCTCCTGGGTGGCCGCCGAGGAGGAACGGCGCCGGGTCTTCGGTGACACCCTTCCCGAAGAGGAGCCGCCGCTCACCCTCGCGGAGTCGATCAACCGGACCCTGCTGGACGCCGGGGCGGCCGCCCCGCACCTGGTCCTGCTCGGTCCGGACGTGGCCCGGTTGGGCGGTCCGTTCGGGGTGACCCGGGGGTTGCAGCGGCGGCTTGGCGCGTCCCGGGTGGTCGACACCTTGCTGGACGAGCAGTCCGTGCTGGGGCTGGCGCTCGGTTCGGGGCTGGCCGGGTTGCTTCCCGTGGCGGAGATCTCCTTCCTCGCCTACCTGCACAATGCTGCCGACCAGATCCGCGGTGAGGCGGCGACCTTGCAGTTCTTCTCGCAGGGGGCGTACCGGAATCCGCTCGTCGTGCGGGTGGCCGGGCTCGCTGACCCGTCCGGTGCCGGGGGGCATTTCCACAACGACAATGCGGTGGCGGCCCTGCGGGACGTCCCGGGGCTCGTCGTCGCTTGCCCGGCGCATCCGTGCGACGCGCCGGCCCTGGTACGTACCTGTCTTGCCGCCGCGGAGGTGGATGGCGCGGTCGCGGTGATCCTCGAACCGCACGCCCTGTACCACGAGCGGGATCTGCTCGACGGCGACGGCGGGTGGACCGCCCGGTACCAGGCCCCGGAAGGGTGGGATCTCGGACATGTCCCGGTCGGGCGGGCGAGTACCTGGGGGAATGGTCGGGACCTGACCATCGCCACGTTCGGGAACGGGCTGCGGCTGTCGCTGCGGGCCGCCGAACGGTTGTCCGCCGACGGGGTCGGGGTGCGGGTCGTCGACCTGCGCTGGTTGCGGCCTCTCCCGGTGACCGACGTGCTCCGGGAGGCCCGGGAGACCGGGCGGTTGCTCATCGTTGACG
>JARRQM010000099.1:0-5983 GCA_037381765.1 Kineosporiaceae bacterium | reverse complement strand
GGCCAGTACCCGGAGCATTCCTCCCCGGTGATGGTCCGCCAGGGGAATGCGGCCCCCCGCAGCCCGAGTTGGGTGGCCCGTTCCCGGGCCGCCGGCAAGGTGCCGTGCCGCCAGCGTAGGGCGTCGGCGGCGGCTGACGGCCAGGTGTGGGTGAGTGCGGGCAGGACGAACGTTTCGGTGTCCCAGAAGCAGTGCCCGTCGTAGCCGGGGCCGGTGAGGCCCTTCGCGCCGATCGGCCGTTCCTCGGCACGCACCCCGGACTGCAGGACGTGGAACAGGGCGAAACGGACCGCCTGCTGTAGTTCGGGGTCCCCGTCGACCTCGACGTCGGCACCGGCCCAGAACGCGTCGAGGAAGGTGCGCTGGTCGGCGACCAGTCCCTCCCAGCCGGTGTGCACGGCCCCGGTGAGCCCGGCGGCGGCCTGGTCGCGCAGGGCCGGCACGGAGCGCAGCGAGGACCAGCCGTAGCTCATGAACTTGAGCAGCCGCAGGCGTTCCCCGGGGCGCAGCGCCGCGGTGACGGTGAACCGACCCCAGTCCGAACGGACCTCGGTGGTGGTCCGCACGTTCACCCCGTCCGGGGCGATGATCACGTGATCGGCGGCGGCCGCCACCCCGACCCGGCTGTTCCGGGTGCGGTGCAGCAGCATCAGCCGCGCGCCCTGGGCATCGTGCTCGACGGGTTCGAGCGGGGAGTCGAGAACCGCGGCGGCCCGGGGGTCGCTGCCGTGATGCGGGAGTTCCTCGTTGGCGACGAGCTCGGACTGCAGGACGACCCGGGCCGGGCCGTCGACCGGTTCGACGTCGTAGGCGATCGCCGCGACGGACCGGTGGGTCAGTGACACCAGCCGGGTGGTGGTGATCCGGACGGTCCGTTCCGCGGGGGAGCACCATTCGACGTCCCGGTTCAGCGTTCCGGCCCGCAGATCGAGGGTGCGCTCGTGGCGGTTCAGCCGCCCGTAGCGGACGTCGAAGGGTTCGTCGTCGACGAGCAGCCGGATGATCTTGCCGTTGGTGACGTCGATGATCGTCTGCCCCGACTCCGGGTAGCCGTACGCCGTCTCGGCGTGCGGTAGCGGGCGACGTTCGTACACCGAGTTGAGGTAGGTGCCGGGCAGCGCGTGCGGTTCCCCTTCCTCCAGGTTCCCGCGCAGTCCGACATGCCCGTTGGACAGGGCGAACACCGATTCGGTGCGGGCCAGGGCGTCGAGCCGGAGGGTGGGTTCGCGTACCGCCCACTCGTCGACGTCGAACACCGGGTCGGCGTCCGGGACGGCCCCGGCGGACCGGGATTCCCCCGGGGCTCCGGCCCCGGACGGATGTCCGTGCGGGCCACCGAGGTAGCCGGGCAGCCGGATCGCACCGGTACTCGCCGGCCCCGGGGTGGGCACGGCGTTCACGCGAGCACCTGCGGTCCGTCGATGAGGTCGGCGAGGTCGGCGACGACGACGTCGGCCCCGTGCTCGCGCAGGGCCCGGGCCTGGCCGACCCGGTCGACGCCGACGACGAGGGCGAAGGCCCCGGCGTGCCCGGCCTCGACCCCGGCGAGGGCGTCTTCGAAGACGACGGCCTCATCGGGGGGGATGCCGAGGTCCTTGGTCGCGGCGAGGAAGGTGTCCGGGGCGGGTTTACCGGGTAGCTCCCGTTCCCGGGCGACGACCCCGTCGACCCGGGCGTCGAACAGTCCGTCGAGTCCGGTGCTGCGGAGGATGGCGACGGTGTTGGCGCTGGACGACACGACGGCGGTGCGCAGCCCGGCTTCCCGGACCGCGGTCAGGTACCGGACCGACCCCGGGTACACCTCGGCGCCGCCGCGTTCGATGAGCCGGAGCACGAGGGCGTTCTTCCGGTTCCCCAGACCGTGCACGGTTTCGGCGGTCGGCGGGTCGTCCGGTTCCCCTTCGGGGAGGGTGATCCCGCGGGAGGCGAGGAAGGTGCGGGTGCCGTCGGCCCGGGGCCGTCCGTCGACGTAGGCGTTGTAGTCGTCGCGGGCGTCGAAGGGGACGAAGGTGCCGCTGCCGGTGCCGCCGTTGGCCTCACCGCGCTGTCTCAGGAACCCGTCGAACATCTCCTTCCACGCCTGCGCGTGCAGGGTGGCGGTACGGGTGAGGACACCGTCGAGGTCGAAAAGGCAGGCGCGGGTCCGGTCCGGCAGGCCGAGAGTGGGTGCCATGACTCCAGCACATCATCCGAGGGGGGTGGGTGCCGAAGCGGCACCCCGAACTCGCCCGGATCGTAACCTCGGGACCTGCACGACACGAATATCACGCTCCGAACACACAGTGACCGAGTGTGACGAAAGCTCATGCGTGTCCCTCAGTGACGCCTATGGGCCCGACCGCGCAGAATAGGCGATCGGTAGTGTTCCTTCCTGCGGACGAACCTGTCCAGATCGCGCAAGATCCGTCGCGCTATCGACACCGCGTGACGCATCGGGCACGATTAGGACATTCGGGTCGTGACATGAAAACACGAAACGTCATGCCCGTTGCCCCGGACATGGCGAACAGCAAGGGAGGCGCTACACCCCGTGTTCGGCGCCGACCACCTCCCCGGGAGGCCCTCGTGATGATCACCAGCCCCTTCATCGCCGCGTCAGGCCCTGCCCTGAACACCAATGGCGTGATCGAGTGGGGTGTCCGGAACATCATCCCGATCCTGCTGCTCGTCATCGGCATCTCGATCATCGCCAGCGCCCGCAAGGGCCGGCTCAGCGACAACGCCAGCACCATGACGAATGTCCTGCTCGGCATGGGCGTCATCGCCGGTGCCGCCATCCTGTACGGCTTCGCCGGGCAGCTGACCAATCTCGTGTTCGGGGGGTGAGGTGTTGCGCGTCACTCCCGACGACGACGTGTACCGGGTCAACGCCGTCTGGCTGGGGCCCCGCGGCCTCACCTTCCCGTGGACAGCCCGGTACCTCGCCTACGCAACATGGCTCCTCACCTTCCTCCTGGTGCTGCTCGTCGAAGCCGTCATCCCCCCGCTGCACGTCGGTGTACCGCCGATCTGGGCGATCGTCCTGACCGTCCTGTTCACCTACGGCGTCATGGGTTTCGTCGATCACGAGCGCCCGGTGCGGTCGGTGTGGCAGACCTTCACCACCGACCTGTCCGCCCCCCGCGACCCGTCCCCGAGCCGCCCCGCGCGAACCCATCCGAAGGTCGTCGTCCGGGAAAGCCCCCGGCACGACCGCCGCCTGACCCGGGCCCACTTCGTGGCCCCGCCGGAGCGGTGAGCACGAACCGGTCGCGCCGCTCCCGACGTGAGGCGCGACTCCCCCTTGCCCTGCGGACCATCGACGGCAACCTGGCGCTCACCGCAACGTCCGCCTGGTCCTGGTTCGCCCTCCCCACCCAGCGGTGGGCCTTCCGCTCCGACGCCGAACGCCTCAACCTCGTCGTCGACGCCGCCTCCCGGCTGTCCGCCCTCGCCGGACGCCAACTACACCTGCGGGTCACCGCCCGCCCCTACCCGGCCGCCTCCTGGGCCCGCGCCCTCGACGAACGCACCCCCTACCCGCTCGCCGGTGTCCCCGGAGACGAATGGGGCGACCACCTCGTCAAGACCCAGAAGCACCTGCGCGCCGCGACGATGGCGGAGAAGGAGATCTACCTCGGGGTCCGGCTGTCCGACCGGTCCGGGGTGGCCTCCTTCGCCGACCGGGTGATGCGCCGGCCCACCACCCGGGAAATGGAACGGCTGGACCGGGACGCCGCCCTGGTCGCCGAAACCGTCGCCGGCCCCGGCCTGGAGGGCCGCCCGGTGCGGGCCCGCGAACTCGAATGGCTGATGCGCCGTTCCCTGGCCCTCGGCCTGCCCGCCCCCGGCGCCCTGTCCCCGGTCGAGGACGGCCGCTGGGAGACCGAGGACCTCTTCGAACTCACCGACGGGGTACTCACCACCACCGACCCGTTCGGCCCGACCGTCCGGGTCACCCGCCGCGACCCCGGCGGGAACGCCATCACCCGGCACGTGGCCGTCCTGGCGCTGGGCCGGGTCGAAGAACTCGACGTCCCCGAAGTCACCCAGGAACCGTGGATGGTGCACACCGACCGGCTGCCGTTCCCGGTGGAATGGTCGGTGCGCCTCGACGTCCTGGACGGCGACCAGGCGCTGGACGCGGTACAACGCAAACTCCTCGTGGTCCGCGACATGCAACGGCACTACCGCGAACACGACCTCGACGAACCACTCGCCCTGGAACGCCAGGCCCGCCAGGCCCGGTCCATCGAGGACGAGATGACCACCGGCAACGAGGTCACCGGCACCCGGGTGCACGGCTGGTTCCGGCTCGCCATCGCCGGCGTCGACGAATCCCAGGCCCTGGAACGCGCCCGGATGGTCATCGACACCTACCGCAAGCGCCGGATGACCGTCGTGCACCCGCGGGGGCAGCACGGGCTGCTCCGCGAGTTCGTCCCCGGCGAACCCCTGTCCTCGACCGCGTACCGGCGCCGGCTGCCCGCGATGTACCTCGCGGCCGGGGTACCCACCGCGGCGTCCAGCCTCGGCGACCGGCGCGGCCCCTACATCGGGCACACCTCGACGTCCTCACGGCGCGCCGTAATGTTCGACACGCACTTCGCCACCGAGGTACGGGAAACCTCGGGGCTGGTGCCCATCGTCGGTGCCCTCGGCTCCGGGAAGTCCGTCCTCGCCGGGCTGATCACCTACGAGGCGGCCCGACGCGGGATCACCTCGGTGATGCTCGACCCGTCCGGTCCGCTCTCCGCCCTGTGCCGGCTACCGGAACTGCGCGAACACTCCCGGCACATCGACCTCACCACGGCCCCCCCGGGCACCCTCAACCCGTACGCGGTGGTGGCCCAACCCCGTCCGGAGGACTACCCGACCGAGGACACGCTGGAAGAGGCCCGCACCCTGGCCGCCCAGGACCGCAAACTGCTCGCCCTGGACATCACCACGATGCTCCTGCCGCCGGTCCTCGCCTCGGCGCCGCGCACCCGGCTGCTGCTCACCGAAACCATCCGGACCACCCGGGGCGCCCCGGCGACGAGCCTGTGGACGGTGATCGACAACCTCGAACGCCGGGACGACGAGGAAGCCCGGGACATCGCCGCGTACCTGCGCGACATGGCCGAGCTGCCGCTGGCCCGACTGTTCTTCCCGGTCGGCCCGCCCGCGGACACGACGACCGCCGGCGAAGCCGTCCTCACCGTGCTCACCATGCCCGGACTCGTGCTGCCGCCGTCCGGCGTGCCCCGCGAGCACTGGTCGACCAGCGAACAGCTGGCCGTCCCGCTGCTGCACCTCGCCTCCTGGTACGCCAGCCGCACCATCTACGGCCGGCCCCGGGCCGAACGCAAGCTGGTCGCCCTCGACGAGACGCACTTCCTCGGCGAGTGGGGGGCCGGCCGGGCCCTGTTCACCCGGCTCGGGCGGGACTCCCGCAAGTGGAACACCTGCGTACTCGCCGCCTCGCAGAACCCCGGTGACGTCCTCGGCATGGAGGTCTCGAACTTCATCTCCGCCGCCTTCGTCGGACGGATCGAGGACGAGCAGGTCGCCGCGGACGCCCTGCGGATGCTCCGGGTCCCGGCCGGAATCGGCTACGAATCGGTGCTGTCCCGGCTGTCCCCGCGTTCGGCCGCAGGCACCCGGTCGGGGTTGCGCGAGTTCGTCATGCGCGACGTCGACGGCAACGTCGACCGAATGCGCGTCGACCTCGACCACCTCCCGCAACTGCTCGCCGCACTCGACACGACCGCCGCGCAGAGCGAACCGCAGGACCGGTTCGAACTCGGCAGCCGTGACCGGGCCGACACCGTGCTCGGCCCCGGAACCCCCCGCGCCGTCGACGGCGGCCGGCCGGCCCCCGGCCCGGGACACGGCCCCCGGCCACGGCCGGTCACCCGGGCCGGGTCGATACCCCCCCGGGACACACCCCAGGAACCAGCCCGGACCGCGACACGGCAACCAGCACGGGAACCGGCACCGGACACGCCCCGGGAACCGGCCC
>JARRQM010000098.1:6017-10558 GCA_037381765.1 Kineosporiaceae bacterium | reverse complement strand
GGAGAAGTCCCGTGAGGAGGGCAAGCCGGAGGCCGCCCTGCCCCGGATCATCGAGGGTCGGGTGAACGCCTTCTTCGCGCAGACCGTGCTGCTGGAGCAGAAGTTCGCCAAGGACCAGGGCACGACGGTGACGAAGGTCCTCACGGGGGCCGGGGTCGACGTGACCGACTACGCCCGGTTCGAGATCGGTTCCTGAGGTCCGTTCCGGATCTCTCGGTGACGACCGCCCCGCCTGCGTGGGGCGGTCGTCGCACGTCCGGCCGGTCCCCGGGACCGGACAGAGCCGCAACAAGGTGGTGTGTGGTATCTCACTTCGTCCTGGCCGGTGTCCCGGGTGGGAGTCGGTCAGCGTGACCACGCTGCGGCACACTGCTCACAGGTAGGGCCGACCGTGCCCCCGGTGCGGGGCGGAAGGGATGATGACGGGGTGGATGCGGGTGCCGAGAACCTGGTCGTGGATGTTGTCGGGGATGGGGCCGTCGGGGATGGGCCCGGGACGGAACCGGACCCGGCGATGATCGGGGCGGGGGAAGGAACGCAGACGGTCGGCGGCGCGCAGGGGGGGCCCGAGGAGGCGCCGAGTTACCGCCGTGTCGTGCTCAAACTGTCCGGGGAGGTGATCGGTGCGGGAAAGCTGGGTGTTGACCCCGAAGTCGTCGTGCGGCTCGCCGGGCAGATCGCCGAGACGGTGCGCGAGGGCGTCCAGGTGGCCGTGGTCGTCGGCGGCGGGAACTTCTTCCGTGGCGCCGAACTGTCCCAACACGGGATGGATCGGGCGCGGGCCGACTACATGGGCATGCTCGGAACCGTGATGAACTGCCTCGCCCTGCAGGATTTCCTGGAGCAGGAGGGGATCGACACGCGGGTGCAGACGGCGATCACCATGGGGCAGGTCGCCGAGTCCTACATCCCGCGCCGGGCGATCCGGCACCTGGAAAAGGGCCGGGTGGTGATCTTCGGGGCCGGTCTGGGGCAGCCGTACTTCTCCACGGATACCACCGCGGCCCAGCGTGCCCTTGAGGTCAAGGCGGATGTCGTCCTCATGAGCAAGAACGCTGTTGACGGTGTGTATACGGCTGATCCACGTTCCGATGCGAATGCCCGCAAGCTGGATGAGGTGACCTACGCTGAGGCTCTCCGGCAACGGCTCCAAGTGGTGGATGCGACGGCATTTAGCTTGTGCATGGACAACCGACTCCCCATGATCGTCTTTGGGATGGAAGGAGAGGGGAACGTCGTCCGGGCCGTGCGGGGTGAGAGGATCGGAACACTCGTCACGGCTGGTTGACGGTGCAGGTTCCGGGGCTGAGGGGCTCCGGGCGACGAAGGAGCGACGGTGATCGACGAGACCCTCCTCGAAGCCGAGGAGAAGATGGACAAAGCGATCGAGGTCGCCAAGGAGGACTTCGCCGCCATCCGGACCGGCCGGGCCAACCCCGCGATGTTCGCCAAGATCATGGTCGACTACTACGGTGCTCCCACACCGCTGCAGCAGCTCGCCTCGTTCGCCACCCCCGAGGCCCGGGTCGTCATCCTCAACCCGTTCGACCGCAGCGCCATGCCGGCCATCGAGAAGGCCCTGCGTGATTCCGATCTCGGGGTGAACCCGAGTAACGACGGGACGATCATCCGTCTCGTACTGCCGCAGCTCACCGAGGAGCGACGGAAGGACTACATCAAGCTCGCCAAGCACAAGGCGGAGGAGGCCCGGGTGTCGGTGCGCAACATCCGGCGTCGCGCCAAAGAAGAACTTGACCGCATCGGCCGGGACGGGGAAGCCGGTGAGGACGAGGTGAACCGGGCCGAGAAGGAGCTGGAGCAGGCCACCCGTCGGCACGTCGACACGGTCGACGAGCTGCTCCGGCACAAGGAGAGCGAACTGCTCGAGGTGTGATGTGAGCCAGCCGCCTGATCGCTCCCCGGAGACGGCGCGTCGCCCCCGGGGGCGCGCCGTCGATCCGGGCATGGACGAAGGCGACTCCTCCTGGGCCGACATCGTCGGTGCCCGCCGGGCCCGGGACGGGGCGTCGTCCGGCCCACCCGGCCCGGGCGGTATCGCCGGCCCGGGGGCCCACGGACCGGCGGGTAGCCGCCGCCGCGCCGTGGATTCGCGGCCCTGGCCGGACAGCACCCCGACCGTGCCGCGCACAGGGAACCCCCGGCCTGCCCCCGCCCCCGGCCCGTCCCCGGAACCCCGACCCGACCCTGGACCGGTCACGGGATCGCCCACCGGCCGGGTCTCCCGGGCCGGATACCCGGCCGCGCGCCGTGGCGGTACCCCGGCGGGCGGTGGGCCCGACCGGGCGGGACGGCGGTCGTCCGGACCCCCCGAACCGAACCGGGCCACTGGCGAGGTTCCCCCCACGGCGAGGCCCGGCGACGAGCCGGAGCGGTCCTCCCGGCCGTGGTGGGCGGGCGGACGTTCCCGGACCTCGACCGGTTCTCCCGGGCCGCAGCCTGCAGCGTCCCCGATGATGACCCCCCCACCGGCGCCGTCGTCGCCCGGTTCCGGGCCGCAGCACCCGGGCGACCCGTCTCCGTCCCGGGACAGAGCCTTCTCCCGGGAACGGGACGTCCCTCGCCCGCCCGTGTCCGCTCCCCGGCCAGCACCCGCACCCCGGGCGGCCCCTGGGCCGCCGGCCCCTTCCGGCCCCCTGCAGCCGCTCACCGACTCCGGCCAACATCAGGTGATTGACCTGCGCGCACCAGGCCGTTCACGGTCCACCGGGGCCAGGCCCTCCGGCCCCGGACCGGTCCCGTCCCCGGCCGTTCCGTCCGCTCCGGATCGTCCGGCCGTGGCCCCGCCTTCCCCGACATCCCGGTCAGGGATGCCGACCGACCCGGCGGCGGAGCGCCCGAGCCGGCGGTCCCGGATGGAACACCGGGCCCGCAATGCCGCCGCCCAGGTGGCGGGACAACTCGGCGGGATGCTCGGCGCGGTGACCCCGGCCTCGGGGACCCGGACCGGGGCCCCTGCTCCTGCCCCTGCCCCGGGTCCCGCGGCCACGGCCGCCGGGCCACCCGTACCGCCCGAACCACCCGTTCCTGGGGCCGTGGCTCCGGGCGGGAAGAAATGGCGTCCCAGCGGGCTGCTCCGGCCGGTCCGCCCCGCCGGGGAAGCCCCCCATGATCCGCGTCCCGCAGAGGAACCCGAGCCGTTCCCCATCCCCACCGGCAGGAAGTTCCGGCCCCGCATCTCCGGCGGCGGGGAAGCTCCAGGCGCCGACGACCCGGTACCGACCGGACCGCCGCCCGGCGCCTCCAGTCCCGCACCGGCCTCCGGGAAGGGACGTGCCGGCCCGGTCGTCTCCCGCCGTTCCGCGGCCGGGAAGGGGCCGGAGCCGGTGGAGGATCCGCTCCCCACGGGGCGGACGCGGCGGGTCGGCTCCGGGAAAGCCCCGGAACCGGTGGAGGATCCGTTCCCGTCCGGGAAGGCCCCGGAGCCGGTGGAGGATCCGTTCCCGACCGGGAGGACGCGGCGGGTCGCGTCCGGGAAGGCCCCGGAGCCGGTGGAGGATCCGTTCCCGACCGGGCGGACGCGAAGGCCCCGGAGCCGGTGGAGGATCCGTTCCCCACGGGGCGGACCCCGTCCCCGGGACGGGACGTCGAGGCGGATCCGGCGGTGGACACCCAGATGACCACGGTGGTCCGGCGGCGCACCGAACCCGACCCGGACGATCCGGTCGATGAACCCGGTCCCCCGCCGGCCGAGGGCGGGCGGGCCGGGCGCAATCTGGTCGCCGCAGTCGGCGTCGGGGTCGCACTGGCCGGGGCCATCGTCGCCTCCCTCACCTTCCGCAAGGAGGCCTTCGTCGCGCTCACCTGTGCGGCGATCGTGCTCGGCGTCTGGGAACTGGCGGGCGCCCTCGCCGTCAAACGCCTCAACATTCCGGTGCTCCCGTTGGCCGTCGGCTCCGTGGGCATCCTCGTCTCCGCCTACGTCGCCGGACGTGAGGGGCTCGTCGTCGCCTTCGCGCTCACCGCATTCGGTGCCTTGCTCTGGCGGGTGATCGACGGGGTGGACGGCGCCGCCCGGGATATCGCCGCGTCGGTGTTCGCCGCCGCCTACGTCCCCCTGCTCGCCGGGTTCGCCATGCTCATGCTCGGGGCGCAGGACGGGGCCGCCCGAGTGGCCGTGTTCATCGTCGTCACCGTCGCGAGCGACACCGGTGGGTACACCGCGGGGGTCCTGTTCGGCCGGCGCCCGATGGCACCGACGGTGAGCCCGAAGAAGAGCTGGGAGGGGTTCGCCGGTTCTGTCCTGACCTCCATGGCGGCCGGTGTCACCGCCGTACTCCTGCTCCTGCACGGGCCCTGGTGGGCGGGACTCGCCGTCGGCGCGGCAGCGGCGGTCACCGCGACGCTCGGCGACCTGTCGGAATCCCTGCTGAAACGGGACCTCGGGATCAAGGACATGGGCACCCTGCTCCCCGGACACGGGGGCATGATGGACCGGCTCGACTCCCTGCTGCCCACCGCACCCGCCGTCTACCTGCTGCTCGCTCTCTTCGTCACTCCGCACTGACCTGCCCCGGGGCGCG
>JARRQM010000098.1:0-5990 GCA_037381765.1 Kineosporiaceae bacterium | reverse complement strand
CCGGCCCGGGCCGTCCGGGCAGAGCCACCACCCGGCCCGGGCCGTCCGGGCAGGTCGCCGCTGCGTCCCGGTCGCCCCGGCCGGCACCGGCTCCAACTACGGGTCCGCTCCCCGTCGCGGATCTCGGGCAGGTCCGCCCCGGTCGCCGGGGTGTGCTGCCGGTGCCGCACCAGCACGTCCGCACGTTGTTCGCGGCACGCCATCGGCGCGGGCACCGTGCGACACTGGGCGGGACATGTCCACCCTGCCGCCCTTTTCCCCGGACCGCGCGGACGTCGCTGCGCCCCCCATCTCGGGTAGCGCTGCGGGCGCGGCTGCGGCAGGGTCCCGCCGCCCGGGGCCGCCGACCCACCTCGCCGACCTCGACCCGGCGGGACGCCGCGTGGCCGTCCAGGAACTCGGCGAGAAGGCGTTCCGTGCCCGGCAACTGTCCGTGCACTACTTCACCCACTACCTGGACGCCGGGGAAGGGGCCGAGGCGGCGATGTCCGACCTGCCGGCGGCCACCCGGGGCCGGCTCGTCGCCGGGCTGCTGCCGCGGCTGCTCACCCCGGCCCGGGAGTTGCGCGGCGACGGCGGCAGCACCGTGAAGACGGCCTGGCGGCTGTTCGACGGGGCGGTCGTGGAGAGCGTGCTGATGCGCTACCCCGACCGGGTTACCGTCTGCGCGTCGACACAGGCGGGGTGCGGGATGAACTGTCCGTTCTGTGCCACCGGGCAGGGCGGGCTGGTCCGCAACCTGTCCGCCGCGGAGATCGTCGACCAGGTCGTCGCCGGGGCCCGCAGCGTGTCCCGCGGGCAGCTGACGGGGGGCCGTCCCGGTGCCGCCGACCGGGTCGGCAACGTCGTCCTGATGGGGATGGGGGAGCCGCTGGCGAACTACCGTGCGGTGCTCGACGCCGTGCGCACCCTGATCGCCGACCCCCCGGACGGTCTCGGACTGTCCGCCCGGGGAATCACCCTGTCCACCGTCGGCCTGGTCCCCGGGATCGACCGGCTCGCCGCCGAAGGACTCCCGCTCACCCTGGCGATCTCCCTGCACGCGCCCGACGACGAGTTGCGGGATGAGCTCGTCCCGGTGAACACCCGGTGGCCGGTGGCCCAGGTGCTCGACGCCGCGCGCCGCTACTTCGACGCCACCGGGCGCCGGGTGAGCATCGAGTACGCCCTAATCCGGGACGTCAACGATCAGGACCACCGCGCCGAGACCCTGGCCCGGCTGCTGAACGCCCGGGGCCGGGGCTGGGTGCATGTCAACCCGATCCCGCTGAACCCGACCCCGGGATCGCGTTGGACGGCGAGTGCTCCCCGGGTCGAATCCGCCTTCCTCGACCGGCTACGACTGGCCGGGATCCCCGCGACGATCCGGGACACCCGGGGCCGGGAGATCGACGGGGCCTGCGGGCAGCTCGCCGCGCTCGACGACTGACCCGGGAGCGACGCGCCGGGGCGGCACCCCTCCGGGTGCGGCGTGCCGCGGCAACTACCGCGTCCGGTACCGGAAACGGGGGTGTCCCGGTCGCACGTCCGCAGCGCCAATCAGGCAGTCTGGACGTGTGAGCGACACGTTCCCGCGCGCCAGCCGCGTGTCCAAGGGCTACGACATCGAGCAGGTCGAAGCCTTCCTGGCCCGTGCCCGCGCCGCGTACGAGGACACCTCCCGCGGTCCGGCGATGACCTCCTGGCACGTCCGCACCGTGGGTTTCGACCTGGTCCGGGGTGGGTACGACGTCGAGGCGGTCGATGCGGCCCTGGACCGGATCGAGGACGCGTTCGCCCGCCGGGAGAAGCAGCGCGGTGAGGAACGGGCCGGTCAGGCCGGTTGGCAGAATCAGCTGCGCAGCCAGGAGAACTCGCTGCGGGCCCAGCTGTCCCGTCCGGACGGGGAACGTTTCCCCCGCGGCAGCGGCCTGGAACTCACGTACGACATCGACCAGGTCGACGACCTGTGCCAGCGGGTCGAGGAGTCGTTCGCGACCGGCCGTCCGTTGGCCCCCGACGCGGTCCGGCTCGCCGTGTTCAAGAGCCGCCGGGGTTCCCGCGGCTACCGGGAGGCCTCCGTGGATGCCTTCCTCGACCGGGTGGTCGAATTGCTCGTCGTCGCCTCGGTGTAGGCGCTGACCGACCGTCCTGCCCGTGGGCGGGCCCGGGTACCGGCGCGTCTGCGTCCCCGAGACGCCGTATCCGGTGCGGACCCGGCCTGGAGAGCCGTACCCCGAACGTGACCCCGCTCACCGCGTCAGGGGGGCGACTCGCCGCGGGTGGCTTCCCCCGCGCCCGGCTTCCCGCCACCATGCCGTCATGACGATCCAGGGCAACGGCGCCTACCAGAACGCCTACCGGCGCAGCATCGACGATCCCGAGGGGTTCTGGGCCGAGGCCGCCGCGGAGATCGACTGGTTCCGCCGGCCCGACCGGGTCCTCGACGCGACGAACCCGCCGCTGTACCGGTGGTTCACCGGCGGCGTCCTGAACACCTGCTACAACGCCCTGGACCGGCACGTCATCGCCGGCCGCGCCGAAACGCCCGCCCTCGTCTACGACTCGCCGGTCACCGGGAAGGCCCGCACCTACAGC
This sequence comes from Kineosporiaceae bacterium, assembly GCA_037381765.1. GTDB lineage: Bacteria > Actinomycetota > Actinomycetes > Actinomycetales > Kineosporiaceae > JARRQM01. The sequence continues at coordinate 3,413 of JARRQM010000098.1, read as the reverse complement.
TACGCGGAACTGCTCGACGAAGTGGCCCGGTTCTCCGGGGTGCTCCGCTCGCTCGGGGTCGGCGCCGGTGACCGGGTCGTCATCTACCTGCCGATGGTCCCCGAAGCGGTGATCGCCATGCTGGCCTGCGCCCGGATCGGCGCCGTGCACTCGGTGGTGTTCGGCGGGTTCGCCCCGGCCGAACTGGCGGTGCGGATCGACGACGCCCGGCCGAAGATCATCGTCTCCGCCTCCTGCGGGATCGAACCGACCCGGACCATCGCCTACAAACCGATGCTGGACAAGGCGATCGACCTGGCCACGCACGACGTCGAGCGCTGCATCATCCTGCAACGCCCCGAGCTGGCGGCCGAACTCGGCGAGCGGGACCTCGACTGGGCCACCCTGATGCGGCCCGGCGCGGTGGAACCCGCCGAATGCGTCCCGGTCGCCGCCACCGACCCGCTCTACATCCTCTACACCTCCGGGACCACGGGGAAACCGAAAGGGGTGGTCCGGGACAACGGCGGGCACGCCGTCGCACTGCACTGGTCGATGCGGAACATCTACGACATCGGGGCCGGGGACGTCTTCTGGGCGGCGAGCGACGTCGGCTGGGTCGTCGGCCACTCCTACATCGTCTACGGTCCCCTGCTGGCCGGCGCGACAACAGTGCTCTACGAGGGCAAACCGGTCGGCACCCCGGATGCCGGCGCGTTCTGGCGGGTGATCGCCGAGCACGGGGTGCGGGTCCTGTTCACCGCGCCGACCGCTTTCCGGGCGATCCGCAAGGAAGATCCGGACGCCCGGCATCTCGCCGAGTACGACGTGTCCGGGCTACGCGCGCTCTTCCTCGCCGGGGAGCGGCTGGACCCGGACACCTACACCTGGGCGTCGCAGACCCTCGGCGTGCCCGTCGTCGACCACTGGTGGCAGACCGAGACCGGATGGGCGATCTGCGCGAACCCGCGCGGCCTGGAGCCGCTGCCGATCAAGCCCGGCTCGCCGTCGGTTCCCGTCCCCGGCTACGACGTACAGGTGCTCGACGGTCAGGGCGCCACCGTCGGGCCGGGCACCGAGGGGGCGATCTGTCTGCGGCTCCCGCTGCCCCCGGGCACCCTGCCGACCCTGTGGGGGGATGACGACCGGTACGTGGCCGGGTACCTGAGCGCCTTCCCGGGCTGGTACCTCACCGGGGACGGCGGGTACACCGATGACGACGGCTACCTCTACGTGATGGGCCGCACCGACGACGTGATCAACGTTGCCGGGCATCGGCTGTCCACCGGGTCGATGGAGGCCGTCCTGGCCGGGCATCCCGCGGTCGCCGAATGTGCGGTGATCGGCGTGCACGACGACCTCAAGGGGCAGATACCCCGGGGTCTCGTCGTGCTCAAGGCGGGGGTCCGGGCCGAGCCGGATCGGTTGCGCGACGAACTCGTGCAGGCGGTCCGCGACGAGATCGGCGCCGTTGCCGCGCTCCGGGAGATCGACATCGTCTCTGCCCTGCCGAAGACCCGGTCGGGGAAGATCCTGCGCCGGACCATGCGGGAGATCGCCGACGGGCGGACCCCACCGGTGCCGAGCACGATCGAGGACGCGACCGTGCTCGACCTGCTCACCCCGGTGCTGCGCCGCAACTGACCCCCAGGGCGGGCCTTGGGTCGAACCCCGGGGCGGACCCCGGGCCGAGCAGCACCGCTAGGACCCCAGGGCCGCCCAGGTGAGCGGTCCGACGTTCCCGGTGGTCCGGATGCCGTGGGCGCGCTGGAAGTCCTTCACCGCGCGCAGGGTGAGCGGGCCGAACCAGCCGCTCGCCGGGGTCACACGCAGCGCCCGCTGCACCGCCGCGACCGCATTGCCGCGGCTGCCGTAGTACAGCACCGTCCCCCGGTAGCGGCTCAGCGGTCCGGTGGACCGCGTCGCGGACCCCGAGCCCGAACCGGTCCCGGAGGTTCCCGCGGTGTGGGCGGCGATCAGGGCCTTCCAGGTGGCGGCGTCGACGGTGCTGCCCGCCCGGAGCCCGTGCCCGGTGCGGAACCGGGACACCGCCCCCGCGGTGATCGGCCCGAAAATGCCGTCCGCGGTCACGCCGAGGGCGGCCTGGACCGCCTTCACCGCAGCCCCACGGCTGCCGGTGCGCAGCACGGTGCCCTGATACCGGGTGAGGGGGCTTCCCGAGCTGGTCGTCGACCCGGAGGATCCGGAACCACCCGACCCGCCGGAGCCCGACGTCGTTTTCCGGCCGGTGACGTACGTGGCGAGGAGGGCCCGCCAGGTGGCGGCGTCGACGGTGCTGCCCGCCCGGAGCCCGTGCCCGGTGCGGAACCGGGACACCGCTTCGGCGGTGAGCGGTCCGAAACTGCCGTCCGCGGTCGCCCCGAGCGCCGACTGCACGGTGGCGACGATCGTCCCGGAGGACCCCCGGCGCAGTTCCGCCCCGCTGTAGCGGGCCAGCCGTTGGGCGGTCGTCGAGGAACCCGCCGGGGCCTGCACCGCCGGGTAGGACGGGCAGGCCCGGGAGTTCACCCGGGTGGTGGAGGCCGCCCAGTTGAGGTCCCGGGGCCGGCACGGCCCGTAGTCGTTCCCGGCGACGGATCGGGTCCAGAACGAGGTCCGGCCCCGCGCCCCCGCCCAGGAGAAGGACAGATGGATGTGGTCGCGGTGGCAGGCGGTGTCCCAGGACCGTTCCGGGTGGGCGGCGCAGCTGGCGTACGGCCGCCAGCCGGCGGATGTCGCATAGGACCCCCAGATCTGGTTGTTCCAGATCACGTACATGACGCCGAGCCGGCGGGCGTTGGCGTAGGTGTGACCGGCGGAATCGGTTGCGAGGAGCCAGTCGAGCAGGGCCCGGGCCCGGACCCGGCCGGAACCGTCACGTACCGAAACGAACCAGTCCAGGGCCCGCCCCTCGTAGTGTTCGCTGGCGATCCCGTCCGCCCCGCAGGCCCGGGAAATGGCGTAGCTGGTCCCCGGGTAGGTCCGTTGCAGTAGCCGGCCGAAGGAGGTCACCCCCGGTTTCGCGGTCGGATCGCAGGAGGTCTGCTTGACGTAGGGGGCCAGCGCCTCGATTCCCGCAGGCAGCCCGGACGGCACGGCCGGGGCGCCGGCCCCCGCCAGCTGGACCGTCGCCGGTTCCGCTGTGGTTCCGGCCGGGGCGGCCTGCTGGACGGCGGCCCCGGCGACGAGGGCTCCGGCGACGGCTCCCGCGACGGCCCCGGCGAGGACGCCGCTCCCCGCGGAGAGCACCCCCCACAGGGGGGATGGTCCGTGCCGTCGCGTCCGGTTCTCCGGCATCGCTGTCCCCTCCTTCGGTCCTGCGCCCCCGCGCAGTCACTCCCCGCACAGAGCGGACGTTGCTCTCCGGAGAGCGGACACGCGCACTCTGGTCCTCGGCGCGGAGGGATCCGGGCTGCAGGCGCCGTCCGGGGGCG
>JARRQM010000097.1:0-6433 GCA_037381765.1 Kineosporiaceae bacterium | reverse complement strand
CGACCCCAGCACTGGTGATCACCCCACCGGTCACGGCGAGTCCGGTGAGCACGCCGGTTCGGGTTCCGGAGCGTCCGGCCTCCTCCCGTACCCGGGTGGTGAGGAAGATCGAGTAGTCGATGCCGAGGGCCACCAGGAAGACGAACCCGTACAGGGGCACGTTCGGATCGGCCCCGGGCAGGTCGAGGACGTGGTTGAAGACGAGGGCGGAGGCGCCGATGGCTGCGGCGAAGGAGAGCACGTTCGCGGCGAGGAGCAGCAGCGGGGCGACGACGGAACGCAGCAGCAAGGCGAGCAGGATGAGGATCACGACGAGGACGACGGGGATGACGATGTTCCGGTCGCGGGTGGCGACTTCGCGGACGTCGAGGTTGGTGGCGGTGGGCCCGCCGACGAAGGTATCCGGACCGATCCGGTCGAGTGCCCCGTTCCCGGCGCCGGCGCCGGCGGCTCCGCCTCCCGTGGTGTCTTCGGCCACGGTTTCGCCGGTCCCCGCGGTTTCGCCGGTCCCCGCGGTTTCCCCGGTTCCTGCTGTTCCTGCGGTCCCGGAACCGGGTCCGGCGGTGATGACGGTAACCGCGGACACGCCCGGAACGGTTCGGACGGTGCTGATGAGGGTGTCGAGCCGGTCGGCCGGGCCGATGACGATGGTCGGGCTGCCGGAGCCTGCGGGGAAGTGCCGGGCAAGAGCCTCACCGCCGGTGACGGATTCCACGGTGGTGAGGAAGGTCTGTTCGCGGGTGACGCCGCGGGCGGAGAAGGTGGGGGCGAGGGCGGCGAGCACGGCGAGAACAACCGCGGTGGTGATCCAGATCGTCCGGGGCCGAGCGCTGACGAGGCGGGCGACCCGGGCCCAGAGTCCCCGGGTCTCCGGTCCGCTGGTGCCGACGTGCGGGGTTCCGGGCCAGAACACCCACCGTCCGTGTTCGCCGGGCCGATTTCGGCCGGGTAGGACGAGGGCCGCGGGGAGGAAGGTGAGGGCGACGAGCAGGGCGGCGGCGATGCCGATGGCGCCGACGGGGCCGAGTCCGCGGGTCGTGCCGAGGTCGCTGAGCAGCAGGCAGGTCAGTCCCGCGATGACGGTGCCGGCGGAGGCGGCGACCGGTTCCAGGGTGCGCCGCCAGGCGAGGGCCATGGCCTCGTACCGGTCGTCGTGGCGGCGTAGTTCCTCGCGGTAGCGGGCGACGAGGAGGAGGGCGTAGTCGGTTGCGGCGCCGACGACGAGGATTGACAGGATGCCTTGGGCCTGTCCGTCGAGGGTGAGTACCTCGTGCTCGGCGAGCAGGTAGACGGCGAGGCTGGCGGCGCCGAGGGCGAGCGCGGCGGAGGTGAGGACGAGCAGCGGGATGAGCGGGCTGCGGTAGACGATGATGAGGATGAGGGCGACCGCGGACAGGGCGACGAGGAGCAGGATGCCGTCGATCCCGCCGAAGGCGTCGACGAGGTCGGCAATGGTGCCGGCGGGTCCGGCGACGTAGATCCGGGCGCCGCTCCCGATGAGCGTGTTGCCCGATGCAGGGTCGTTGCCCGAGGCGGGGGCGTCCCCGGTGGCAGGGTCACCTCCGACAGCAGGGTCACCTCCGACAGCAGGGTCGTCGTTCGCGGCGAGCGCGTCTGCGGCGTGCCGGATGGCGTGCACGGCGCGTTCGACGGGATTGCCGCCGTCAGGCAGGGAGGTGCCGGTTTTCGCTCCGTCGAAGTTCACCAGGGCCAGCGCGGCGCGGCCGTCGGGGGAAGCCTGTACGGGGACCGGCCCGTCGGCGAGGTAGTCGCCGATCCGGGCTGTGCCGTCGCCGACGGGGAAGGTGAGGTCGGGGATGCGCGCGGCGAAGCTGCGGATGGCGGCGAGTTGGCCGGCGGTGAGCGTGCCGGGGGTCTCGACGAGGACGAAGGCGGGGAGGGCCGCGTCGGGTTCGAAGCCACGTTGCAGGACGGCGGCCCGGCTGGATTCGGCGCTGTCGGGAAGGAACAGGGCCGCGTTGTTCGTCTGGACTTCGGAGAGCTTCCCGTTGTACGGCCCTGCGATGCCGCCCACCACGAGCCAGCTGAGGAGCAGGGTGGCGGGGATCAGCCAACGCCAGCGTCGCCGGGCAACTCCCCCAAGATTGTCACGTTGAGTATCCAGCCGATCACTCGACGTCCGGGTCATGGGATTACCGTTGCGTGTGGCCCGCCCGATGGCAACCCGGACTCCCCGAGGGGGCGCCCCGAACCCGGGGACCACCCCGCCTACTCCCCCACGAGGTCCACCGCGCAGCACCCTTCTCCCTCGTTCCCACCGTCGCCTCCGTCCCCGTGGAACTCCGTGACGTCGTTCTGTGGGATCGCTCCGTAGAGTGGGGCCGTGGATGTGCCCTCCCCCGCACCGACCCGACTCGGCTTCTCCCCGGACCCGGTGGACTACGAGGTGGCCTGGCGGGCACAGCGGGAGTTGCACGCCCGGGTGGTCGCCGGGGAGACCCCCGGCACGGTGCTGTTACTCGAACACGCCCCGGTGTATACCGCGGGCAAGCGCACCGCCCCGTACGAGCGACCGGTGGACGGCACCCCGGTGATCGACGTCGACCGCGGCGGGAAGATCACCTGGCACGGCCCGGGCCAGCTGGTCGGCTACCCGATCCTTCGCCTGGCCGATCCCGTCGACGTCGTCGCCTACGTGCGCCGGGTCGAGCAGCTACTCATCGACGTGTGCGCCGAGCTGGGGCTGACCACGACCCGGGTGGACGGCCGCAGCGGTGTGTGGGTGACCGCGGACGGAGCGGGTCGGGACCGCAAGGTCGCCGCCCTCGGTATCCGGGTGGCCCAGGGGGTGACGATGCACGGGTTCGCCCTCAACTGCGACCCGGATCTGTCGTGGTTCACCCGGATCGTCCCGTGCGGCATCCCGGATGCGGATGTCACCTCGCTGTCCGCGGAACTCGGCCGGAAGGTGCCGGTGGCCGAGGTTCTGCCGGTGTTGGAACGACACCTCGCGGTGGCCGACCTCGCGGGGCGGGCACGCACCGGGTCGACGCGACGAGATCCGGCCGCTCCGGTGCCGACGGCCCCGCCGATGCCCTGAAGCGGCCGCCGAGTCCCCGACGTGCCGCCCACCACGAGCCGGACCGGCAACCGCGCCACCTCGTTGCGGGGAACCCCCGCCGCCCCGTTGCGGGGAACCCCCGCCGCACTGCCGCTCCTTCGGGGCCGGACCGGGCGGACGCCACCACGCCCCAACAGGTCGGGCTGGGCACTACCTCACCCCGACAGAACGGACTGGTCGCCGCACCCTGCAGGGGCGGAACGTCCGGCTACGTCGACAGGTCCGATCCGGCCCGGTAGTCGCGCAGCCCTGCGGCGAGGACGGCAACCCGTGCCCCGGACGCCCGCCAGCCGACGACCCGCTCGACGTGGCTGATCTTTCCGTCGGGGTCGACGACGTTGACCACCCAGGGGCGACGCAGGGCGACCCGGAACAGGATGACGACCGGGAGGAAGGCGACCAGCAGCGACAGTTCGAGGATGACCCCGATGACCAGGAGCAGGAGGGGGAGGACGAACATCGCGACCACCCCGAGGAGAAGGAGGACCGCGATACTCAGCGGGTCGTCACCGAGATCACCGAAGTTGGTCGGATCGATGGCGGGAGCATCGCGGATGCGGCGCCGCCACGGCAGCCAGCGCCGACCGACCCGCCAGGTTCGCCCGTCGAGGTCCCGCACCCGCATGTCCGGACTGTAGCGATTGCGGCCGGAACGGCACCAGGGCGAACGCCCTGGTGCACCCCGTGACCGGCGCTCCGGGCCCGCCCGGGTAGGTGCACGCCACCGGCTCCGCCCGGGTAGGTGCACGACATCCGGGCCCCGACCCCCGCACCAGGTGGGTCCCGGACCCCGTGCCGGGCCGGCCGAGGAGGCCTGGCCTAGGCTGGCCGGGTGGGTACGGTTCCGGAAGGTCGGCGGCTGCTGCGGGTGGAGGCCCGCAACGCCGAGGTGCCGATCGAGCGCAAACCGCCGTGGATCCGCACGACGGCGCGGATGGGCCCGCAGTTCGGGGAGCTCACCGCGCGGGTACGGGCGGAGGGGCTGCACACGGTCTGCCAGGAGGCGGGCTGCCCGAACATCTTCGAATGCTGGGAGGACCGCGAGGCGACGTTCCTCGTCGGCGGGGACGAATGCACCCGGCGCTGCGACTTCTGCCAGATCCGGACCGGGCGCCCGGCCCCCCTGGACCGCGGCGAGCCGCGCCGGGTCGCGGACAGCGTGCACGCGATGGGGCTGCGGTACGCGACGGTGACCGGGGTGACCCGGGACGACCTGCCGGATGAAGGCGCGTGGTTGTACGCGCAGACGGTGCGGGAGATCCACCAGGTGAGTCCGGGGACAGGGGTGGAGATCCTCGTTCCGGACTTCTCCGCCCGCCCCGACCTGCTCGGGCAGGTGTTCGACGCGGCCCCGGAAGTGTTCGCGCACAACGTCGAAACGGTGCCGCGGATCTTCCGCCGGATCCGGCCGGGGTTCAGCTACGACCGGTCCCTGGACGTGTTGCGGTTGAGCCGGGCCGCGGGGTTGGTGACGAAGTCGAACCTGATCCTCGGGCTCGGCGAGACCCGCACCGAGATCACCCAGGCGCTGCTGGATCTGCGCGAGTCGGGGTGTGATCTCGTGACGATCACCCAGTACCTGCGCCCGTCGACGCAGCACCATCCGGTGCAGCGCTGGGTGCGTCCCGAGGAGTTTCTCGAACTGCGCGAGGAGGCCGAGGCGATCGGGTTCGCCGGGGTGATGTCGGGACCGCTGGTGCGGTCCTCGTACCGGGCGGGACGGTTGTGGGCGCAGGCGATGAGCCGGACGGGACGGGCGATCCCGGCACAGCTCGCGCACCTGGCCGAACCGGGCCCGGCCCGTCAGGAAGTCACCCGGCTGCCGGACGGCTGAGGTCGCCGACCCGGCGCCCGGAGCCGGACGCGGCCCCCTATCCTTCGGGTATGGCCGCGAAGAAGTCCGACACCGATGCCGCGCCCACGAAGCAGGGACGCCTGCGCCAGTACTGGACGGTGTTCGACGTCACGCGACGCCACGACCCGGCCGTCGTGTGGTGGATGCTGCTGGCCCTGTTCGGCACGATCGGGGTCAGTGTGGGCCTCGGGTTCGTCCTCGGGCACCCGGTCTACCTGAGCATTTTCGGGGTGATGATCGGCGCGACGATCGCGCTGTACGTGCTCACCCGCCGCGCCGAGGCGGCCGCGTTCGCCCAGCTGGCGGGGCAGCCGGGGGCGTCGGTGGCGGCCCTGCAGAATCTGCGCAAGGGCTGGACCGTGGTCGAGGAGCCGTCGGCGGTCGATCCGCGCACCCAGGACCTCGTGTTCCGGGTGATCGGCCGTCCGGGTGTCGTGCTCATCACCGAGGGGCCGCTGCCCCGGGTGAACAAGCTCGCCGAGAACGAGCGCAAGCGGATCGGCCGGGTGCTCGGGCAGAACGTGCCCGTGCACATCATCAGCGCTGGTGACGCACCGGGCCAGATCACCTTGCGCAAACTCACCCCGACCCTGGTGAAGATGAAGCCGGCGTTGTCGAAGACCGAGGTCACCGAGGTGATCAAACGGTTGCGGGCGCTCGGCGGGATCAAGCCGCCGATCCCGAAGGGGGTCGACCCGTTCCGGGCCCGCCCCGACCGGCGGGCCAACCGGGGCCGTTGATCGGCTGACACGGTCCCCTCCGCGCCCGAATGCGCGGTCACGCCCTCGGATACGGGTTCACAGACGCACGCCCCGCACGCGGGCACGCGGACGCGCGGCTGCGGGAACAGACCGGCACGTTTCCGCGCTGACACACGGACACGCCCATACGGTGGCGCGTCCGCGCGTTGCCGCGTCTACGGGGGAACGTGGTGGCGTGCCGACGCGCATTCGCGGGTTCACGCACATACGGGTCCGCACGCATCCGCGACACGCCCTGGCAGGCTGACGCGAGTGCACGCCGACGCGGGGACACGGGAACGCTGCCGTGGGGGCGTTCCGGCTCCAGGAGATGTCCGGCCGGGCCGACAAGGCTCTGGACGGGTGTCTCCGGTGAGCCGTCGACACAACGTTTCGTCGGTGACATCTGCGGGTAACGGCCCTGGCGTTGACTGGGGTCGTCCCGTCAAGCCCTGGAGGTAAACCTGTGCTGGTCGTGACGACATCGGAAGTTATGCGGATCATGGGGGTCTGGGTGCGCCGGGCAGATGCCGGGCTCGCCGTCGGGGCCGCCCGCAATGCCGCCACCAGCGTGGCCGAGGCCCGGACGCGTTCCGCCCAGGGCGCGCACGCCCTGCAGGATCTTGACGAGGCCCTGGACCGGCGGGGCGTGCTCCCGCCCCCGTCGTCGGCCTCGGTTCGGCCCGAGGTTGCCGCGGCCTCGACGGGGTGATCCGGGCCTGCCCGGCGACGGATCGCCGGGGCGGTACCGCAACG
>JARRQM010000096.1:0-6012 GCA_037381765.1 Kineosporiaceae bacterium | reverse complement strand
GTCGACGGCGATCCGCTGCCCGGGGAACGGTTCGCCGAGGTCTACCGGGAGATCGAGCCGTACCTGAACCTCGTCGACGCGAAGGCCGCAGCCGATGCCGCACCCGGCCTGACGTTCTTCGAGGTGCTCGTCGCCCTCGCCTACGCCGCGTTCGCCGACGCCCCCGTCGACGTGGCCGCCGTCGAGGTCGGGATGGGCGGCAGCTGGGATGCGACGAGCGTGGTCGACGCCGAGGTCGCCGTGCTCACCCCGATCTCCCTGGACCATCAGCACTTCCTCGGTGACGACCTCAGTTCCGTCGCCAGGGAGAAGGCCGGGATCATCCGGCCCGGCCGGGTCGCCGTGCTCGGTCGGCAGCCGGAACAGGTCGTCCCGGTGCTGCGGGACCGGCTCGCCGAGGTCGGGGCGACCGCGGTGCGCGACGGTGAGGAGTTCGGCGTGCTCCGCCGGGACGTCGCCGTCGGCGGGCAGCTGCTCACCTTGCAGGGGCTGAACGCCGTCTACGAGGACGTCTTCCTCCCGCTCCACGGGGTGCACCAGGCGCACAACGCTGCCTGCGCCCTGGCCGCCGTGGAGACCCTGCTCGCCGGGGGAGCGGGACTGGACGGGCACGTCGTCGAGGCGGCCTTCGCCGGAATGGACTCCCCCGGCCGGATGGAGCTGCTCCGACGCAGTCCGGCCCTGCTCGCCGACGCCGCGCACAATCCGGCCGGTGCCGCCGCCCTCGCCGATGCGGTGGAGGAATCCTTCAATTTCGATCCGCTGGTCGGTGTGATCGGGGTACTCACCGACAAGGACGCGCTCGGCATCCTCGTCGCGCTCGACGGGCTGCTCGATTCGGTGGTCATCACCCGTTCCTCCTCCCCACGGTCCATGGACGTCGACGATCTCGCCGCGATCGCCGTCGACGTTTTCGGTGAGGACCGGGTGGAGGTCGTCGAACGGCTCGACGACGCCATCGACGTCGCCGTGACCCGCGCCGAATCCGATGGGAAGCTCACCGGCGGGGTCCTGCTCACCGGGTCGATCACGCTCGTCGCCGACGCCCGGGTGCTTCTCGGCCGCGCGTGACCGGCCGTCCGGGACCGCGGGGTCCGGCCGGTGCGCCGCCCCACTAGGCTGGCGCCGCCGGCCGGCACCTCGCGCCGTCCCGGGCAGCCCCCGCCGAACGGAGGACACCGTGAGCAGCGCCGCCGAACGCACCCTCGTCATCCTGAAACCGGACGCCGTACGGCGCGGGCTGGTCGGTGAGATCCTGCGGCGTCTCGAAGCGAAGGGGTACACCCTCAGCGCCGTGCAGTTGCGTACGGCCGACGCGGATCTGCTCGCCGCGCACTACGCCGAGCACGAGGGTAAGCCGTTCTATCCCGGGCTGCTCGCGTTCATGTCCTCCGGACCGGTCGTCGCCGCGGTCGCCGACGGGGTGCGGGTGATCGAGGGGTGGCGTTCACTGATGGGACCCACCGATCCGACGGCGGCGCCGCCCGGCACGGTCCGCGGCGACCTCGGCCGTGACTGGGGGCAGGGGTCGACGGAGAACCTCGTGCACGGTTCGGACTCCGTCGAATCCGCGCAGCGCGAGATCGCCCTGTGGTTCCCCGGGCTGTGAACCGACTCGAACATCACCGGTGAGTCCGTACCCTGCAGACATGTTCGTCCCCGCACAGTCTGGCCCGGAACCGTCCGGCCCCGCACCGTCCGGCTCAGCACCATCCGGCCCGGCGCAGCTCAGCCCCGCACAACCCGGTCGCAGCCTGTTCGACCGGCTCGAACCGCTGCTGCCACTCATCGCCAAACCGATCCAGTACGTCGGCGGTGAACTCAACAGCACCGTCAAGCCGTGGGATGTCGGTGGCGAGGAGACCGTGCGCTGGGTCCTGCTCTACCCGGACGCCTACGAGGTCGGGTTACCCAACCAGGGGCTGATGATCCTCTACGAGGTGCTCAACGAGCAGCCCGGGGTGCTCGCCGAACGCAGCTACGCGGTATGGCCGGATTTCGAGCGGCTGATGCGTGAGCACGGAATCCCGCAGTTCACCGTGGACGGGCACCGGCCGGTCGGTGACTTCGACCTGCTCGGAGTGTCCCTGTCCACCGAACTCGGGTACACGAACCTGCTCAACGCCCTTGACCTGGCCGGAATCCCGTTGGACGCCGCGGCGCGCGGGGAACAGCATCCCGTGGTCATCGCCGGCGGGCACGCCGCGAGTAACCCCGAGCCGGTCGCCGACTTCCTCGACGCCGCCGTGCTCGGTGACGGGGAGGAGGCCGTTCTCACCATCACCGAGCTGGTCCGGGAGTGGAAGGAACAGGGGCGGCCCGGTGGGCGGGAGGGGCTGCTGCTCCGGCTCGCCGCCACCGGCGGCGTCTACGTCCCCGCCTTCTACGACGTGGATTACCTGCCGGACGGGCGGATCCGCCGGGTCGCCCCGAACCGTCCCGGCGTGCCCCCGCGCGTCGCCAAGCACACGGTGAGTGACCTCGACCGCTGGCCGTATCCGCGGCACCCGCTCGTTCCGCTCGCCGAGACCGTGCACGAGCGGGCGAGCGTGGAGATCTTCCGCGGCTGCACCCAGGGGTGCCGGTTCTGCCAGGCCGGGATGATTACCCGGCCGGTCCGGGAGCGGTCCATCGACGCGATCGGATCCATGGTCGCGTGCAACCTCGCGGCAACCGGGTTCGAGGAAGTCGGTCTGCTCAGCCTGTCCAGCGCCGACCACACCGAGATCGGGGAGATCACCACCGGACTGGCCGCGCGCTACGCGGGCAGCCACATCGGGCTGTCCCTGCCGAGCACCCGGGTTGACGCGTTCAACATCGATCTCGCCGAGGAGCTGTCCCGCAACGGTCGGCGTTCGGGGCTCACCTTCGCCCCCGAGGGCGGCAGCGAACGGATCCGCCGGGTGATCAACAAGGGGGTTACCGAGGACGACCTGGTACGGACCGTGGGCGCCGCCTTCGGGTCCGGCTGGCGGCAGGTGAAGCTGTACTTCATGTGCGGGCTGCCCACCGAAACCGATCAGGATGTGCTCCAGGTCGCCGAGGTCGCCCGGCGGGTGATCGCCACCGGCCGGGAAGCCTCGGGCAGCCGCGACGTCCGGTGCACGGTGAGTATCGGCGGGTTCGTCCCGAAAGCGCACACCCCGTTCCAGTGGGCCGCGCAGGCCCCGCACGAGATCGTGGACGCCCGGCTCGGTGCGTTGCGGGAGGCCCTGCGCGCCGACCGCGGCTACGCCCGGGCCATCGGCATGCGCTACCACGACGGGCGCCCCGGAATCGTCGAGGGGCTGCTGTCCCGCGGCGACCGCCGGGTCGGCCGGGTGATCCGCGCCGTGTGGCAGGACGGCGGGCGCTTCGACGGCTGGAGCGAGCACTTCTCCTTCGACCGGTGGGTTCGGGCCGCCGAACAGGCGCTCGCCGGTGAACCGGTCGATCTCGACTGGTACACCACCCGGGAACGGGAGATCACCGAGGTCCTCCCGTGGGATCACCTCGACGCCGGTCCGGACAAGGACTGGCTGTGGCAGGACTGGCAGGACGCCCTCGCCGAGGAAGCGGTCGAGGACTGCCGGTGGACCCCCTGCTCGGATTGCGGGGTCTGCCCCCGGCACGACACCCGGATCGAGATCGGTCCGACCGGGCGCGATCTGCTGCCGCTCACCGTGCTCCCCGCCGTGGCCGGCTGACCCGGCCGGACATTCTGGTGCTCAGGCCGTGGCCGGCGGTCCGGACCGGGCGTTCCTACCGGGGCAGGGCCGCTCGGCCGGGTCGGGCTAGGCTGGGCGGCCGGTCACATCGTCGGTGCGGGCAACCGCGACCCCACCCCGTTTCCGGAGGTCACCCTGGCCGCGCGTGCACCTGAGGGCCCCCCGCCGCCGCCACCGGTGCAGCGGCTGAGGATCCGTTTCGCCAAGCGCGGCCGGCTGCGGTTCACCAGCCACCGCGACTTCCAGCGGGCCCTGGAACGGGCCGTCCGTCGGGCCGGTGTCCCCGTCGCCTACTCGGCCGGGTTCTCCCCGCATCCGCGGATCTCCTATGCGGGGGCGGCCCCGACCGGGGCCGCCAGTGAGGCCGAATACCTGGAGATCGCCCTGACCCGGGTGGAGGATCCGGAACGGGTCCGGGCCGCCCTGGACGCGGCGCTGCCGGACGGGCTCGACGTGCTCGCCGTGGTCCCCGCCGAGGGGGCCGGATTCGCCGAGCGGCTCCAGGCCTCGCACTGGCAGATCGAGATGCCCGGGCTCGGTGCCGCCGAACTCGGGGCCGCCGTGGACGCCTTCCTCGCCCGGGGAACCGTCGAGGTGCAGCGGCGGACCAAGAGCGGGCTGCGGACCTTCGACGTCCGGGGCGCGGTCGTTGTGGCGGAGGTCGCCGACCGTGTCGCTCAAGTCGATGGGGGGCCCTGTGCGATACTGAGGGTGGTCGTGCGACACACCACACCTGCCGTACGACCCGACGATGTCCTCACCGCTGTCCGGTCGCAGGCCGACCTCGCGCCCCCGTCTCCACCACGGATGACCAGGCTGGCGCAGGGGCCGCTGGACGGGACGAGCGGTGCGGTGGCCGATCCACTGGCCCCCGGGCCGGGTGTCGTCGGCGCCTGACGCGTGCCGCGCCCACTCCTGTTCCGGAGCGCGATCGCCACGGCGTACCAGTGACGACTTCCGTCGTACCGGACCCGGTGCGACGACGCGACGAGCGCTCCGCGCGGTGCCGGTTGGGTGTGGTCGGCACCCGGGGCGGACGGGAGACGTCCATGGGCGTCGACGACGAACCCACCACCCACCAGGAAGCTCCGGCCCCGAGCGCAGGGCAGGCCCTGTCCGCACCGGCCGGTGGGACCGAGGCCGCCAGCGGTACGTCCGCACCCGCGCCACGCCGCCGTCGGGCGGCGCGGAGGCCGGCCGGTCCGCCGAAGAGCGGCCAGGAGAGCACCGAGCCGGGAAGCGAGCAGGGAAGCGGGAACGCGTCCCGGGACGCCGATCAGCACGGGGACCTGAACGGCGCGCCGGGCGGCGTGCCGGACACCGGGGCGCCGGAGGCGGGCACGGCCCCGGCACCTGCGGCGCGCAAGCGGGCCAGCAGGTCCCGGCGCACTCCGGCTTCCGCCCCCGTGGAAACTCCGCAGACCGAGGCCGGGACGCGGCCGGAGGGCGGCCCGGACCAGCCGACCGCGCCGGCGGAGACCGCTGCCGAGACCAAGGCGGAGGAACCGGGGCCGGCCCCGCGCCGTCGCCGGTCCCGCAAGGCCTCAACTCCCGCGTCGGTGCCTGCGGACGGTCCCACCGCCGCGGATGCCGCTTCCGGGGACACGCCGGCGGACAGCCCTCGGCAGGCTGCCGCGGAGCCGGCCGAGGCCCCGGTCGAAGTCGAGGCCCCGGTCGAGGCCGAGGCCGGGACGGGGCGCAAGCCGGCCCGGTCCCGGGCCCGGCGCCGGAGCGGCGCCACCGCAACGACCCCGCCGGCCACGGAATCCGGGACCGGCACCGCACCCGGTGCCGGAACGGACCCAGCCGGGGCCGGTACCGGGCCCAAGGCCGGCTCCGCCGTCGCATCCGAGGCCGGCTCCGCCGTCGCGTCCGGTGCGGTCGGTGCGGCCGGGGCCACCAGGGCGCCGGATGGGGTCGGAGCCGGCGTCGAAGACGGTGACGAGGATGGCGTGGATCGCCCGTCCGCCCTGTCGATGCCGCTGTTCCGGGCCCCCGATCTGGACGCCCCGCCGCGCCGCCGCCGGGCCGCCTCGCGGCCGGCCGGGCCGCCCGTGTCCGGTGCCGCCGGGGCCGAGGCCGCCGGGGAGGTACCGGCCCGCCCGGAGGAGTCCGAGCCCGAGGCCCCCGACGAGGAGGAGACCACCGCGGAGGGCGGGCCCGACGAGGACGAGACCGCGGAACCCGGCCGTCGCCGGCGCCGCCGCCGGGGCGGACGGGGACGCCGCGGGCGTGGCCGGGACGGCGAGGACGATGAGGAGACCCCGGCCGAGTCCGGCGAGGCGGAGACTTCTCCCGCCGCCGA
>JARRQM010000095.1:0-6044 GCA_037381765.1 Kineosporiaceae bacterium | reverse complement strand
GTGCTGCCCGGGTTCGTCGGGACACCGCCCGCTCCACCCGGCCCGTCCGCCTTGTTCGGTCCGTCCGCCCTGTCCGGCCCGTCCGGTCCGGCCGGTACGCCGTTCGAGGTGAGGGCGAGGACGGTGGCTTCGAGGTCGCTGGCTTCGTACCGGAGTTCGTGCAATTCGACCCCGGCGCGGAAGGCCGCGGCTCCGACCCGGGCGGGGTCCCGTCCCGGGCAGCGCACCCGCCCGGCCCGGTCGATCGATGCCGGTAGCCCCTCGGTGGCGAGGGCACGCAGCAGGTCCCCCGGGGAGGGGGTGCGGGCCAGCACGGCCCCGGTGTCGTCGAGGTCGGCCAGTGTCGCCTGACGGATCAGCCGGCCCTGGGCGATGATCACCACATCGTCCACGGTCTGCTGCACCTCGGAGAGCACGTGGCTGGACACCAGCACGGTACGTCCCTGGTCGGCGAGGAAACGCAGGAAACCGCGCAACCAGACGATGCCCTCGGGGTCGAGCCCGTTGGCGGGCTCGTCGAGGAGCAGCACCGGCGGGTCACCGAGCAGGGCCGTCGCCAGGGCCAGTCGCTGGCGCATGCCGAGGGAGAATCCGCCGACCCGGCGGCGCGCGGCATCCTCCAGGCTGGTGAGGGACAGCACCTGCCCGACCCGTTCGGATGGCAGGCCCGCCGAAACGGCCTGCACCCGCAGATGGTCACGGGCGGTCCGGCCGGGGTGGAACCCGGTGGCCTCCAGGGCGGCACCGACGGTGCGCAGCGGGTCGGGCAGGTCGGTGTAGCGGCGGCCGCCGATCAGGACCTGCCCAGCGGTCGGCCGGACCAGGCCGCGCAGGCGGCGCAGGGTGGTGGTCTTCCCCGCCCCGTTCGGGCCGAGGAATCCGGTCACCCGACCCGGGGCGACCTGGAAGGACAGGTCGTCGATGGCGAGTACCGGGCCGAAACGTTTCGTGAGGTTGCGGACCTCGATCGGGAGTCCGGCGGGACTGCGGTCTGTCGGCATGCCCTCCAGCTTCGCGCTTCCGGGGTGGCAGCGCGAGGCTGCAGCGGGTCCGCCCCCCTGGCGACGCGCGTGCCGGGTCGTTGGTACTCCGGTGCGCAACGGAGTGGAATGGCGCGCGTGCGATTCCTCGACGACCGTGCCCCCACGACGGACCTCACCTACACCGATGCCTTCCTCACGCCGTCCCGTTCCGACGTGGTCTCCCGCCTCGATGTCGACCTCACCCCGGAGGACGGCAGCGGCGCGAGCGTCCCGGTGGTTGCGGCGAACATGACCGCGGTGACCGGGCGCAGGATGGCCGAGACGATGGCCCGCCGCGGCGGGCTCGCCGTCCTCCCGCAGGACGTCCCGTCCCCGGTCGTCGCCGACGTCGTGGACCGGGTGAAGGCCTGCCATCCGGTCCTGGAAACCCCGGTCGTGCTCGGTCCCGAAGACACCGTCATCGACGTGCTGCACCTGGTGACGAAACGGTCCCAGGGGGCCGTCGTCGTCGTCGACCCCGGCGGTGCCCCGGTCGGGGTGGTGACCGAGGCCGACTGCCGCGGTGTCGACCGGTTCACCCAACTGCAGCATGTGATGTCGCGGTCCCTGGTGACCCTCGATGCGGACCGGGTCGAGGGGCCGGACGGGCTCCGCTACGGGTTCGACGCCCTGCACGGTGCGCGGCGCCGGTTCGCCCCGGTGGTCCGGGACGGGCGGCTGGTCGGTGCGTTGACCCGGACCGGGGCACTGCGTTCGACCATCTACCGTCCCGCCGTGGACGCCGCGGGCCGTTTGCGGGTCGCCGCGGCGATCGGGATCAACGGTGACGTCGCGGCCAAGGCCCGGTCGGTGCTCGACGCGGGGATCGACCTGCTGGTCGTGGACACCGCGCACGGTCATCAGGAACGTATGGGTGAGGCACTGCGCCAGGTGCGGGCGCTGGATCCGCAGGTCCCCGTGGTCGCCGGGAATGTCGTCACCGCGGACGGGGTGCGGGATCTCATCGCGGCGGGGGCGGACATCGTCAAAGTCGGGGTCGGCCCCGGGGCGATGTGTACGACCCGGATGATGACCGCGGTGGGGCGCCCCCAGCTATCGGCGGTCCTGGAATGTGCCCACGCCGCCAGCGACCTCGGCCGGCACATCTGGGCGGACGGCGGGGTGCGGCACCCCCGGGACGTCGCCCTCGCCCTCGCGGCGGGCGCCGCCCAGGTGATGGTCGGGTCGTGGTTCGCCAGCACCTACGAGAGTCCCGGGGACCTGCTTCTCGACGAGCAGGGGAAGGCGTACAAGGAGAGCTTCGGGATGGCTTCGGCGCGCGCGGTGGCTGCCCGCACCCGCGCCGAGAGCCCCTTCGAGCAGGCCCGGAAGGCGCTGTTCGAGGAGGGCATCTCATCCTCGCGGATGTACCTGGATCCGGACCGTCCCGGGGTGGAGGACCTGCTCGACCGGATCACCTTCGGGGTGCGCAGCGCCTGCACCTACGCCGGGGCCCGGACTCTGGGGGAGTTCCGTGACCGGGCGGTCTTCGGGGTCCAGTCCCGGTCCGGATACGACGAGGGCCGGGCCCTGCCGTCGGGGTGGTGACGGACCGGGGCCGAGGGGGGGTGACGGACCGGGGTTGAGGACGGTGACGGACCGGGGCTGAGGGTGGTGACGGACCGTCGACGATCTTGATGTCCGTTGCGGCGTGTCGACTACCGGGCATGACGCTGGGGAGGGGGAATGCTACATCGAGTTGCGAAACCGTGTGATGGATGCCTCAGCCCGTGCCGACACGCCGCAGACACTTGCCTGAGCCCCGGAGCATGCCTTTATAGTTCCGTGATCTGTCGCCCGTTCATCCGACAGAGGAACGGCCCATCACCGCCAGCCCCCGGAGGTCGCCAGGTGCCGTCGCACCGCGCCGGTCAACCGGCGCCAAGCCGGCGATCACGTCGGCTCGAAGAGCGCACCGGGGGATACCGTGCGGCTGCCACGCCCGGGCACGGTTCGGCGCACGCGTTTGATGAACTCCTCACCGGCCCGGGAACGACGCGCCCTGGGTCTGGACCTGGGAGGTCGGGTCACGGAGGTTCTGCGGCCCCGTCCTCCCGGGGGTCCGCACCATTCCCCGTTGCGGGTACCCCGTTCCCGGACGGCCCCCCACCCGTCGTCGACCTGCGGACTCCCGGCGAGGGCGGCTCCGGCCGGTACCCGGCTGCGGCGACCGCCGGCGCGGCCGGCGCCGGGACCGCGCTGCTGACCCGGCGCGAGTTGCGCCGCCGGGAGCAGACCGGCGAGCTGTCCGCCCCCGTACCGGATCCGGTACCGGGCGGGCACGTCATGCCCAAGCCACGTCTCGCCCAAGTGGTGAGCGGACCGATTCCGGCGGTCTCCGCCCCGCCCAAGGGACGCCCCGGGGTGGCCTCGCCTTCCCGTACCGGGCCGCTGCCCTCCCGCCGGTCCCTGCGCAACACCCCGGCTCCCGGGTTCCCCGTCATCGGGAACGAGGCGGCCGAGCCGCACACGGCGTCGACCACGTCCCCGGCCCGTCCCGCCCGGGAAGACCGTTTCCCTACCGATGCCGCCCGGTCGCTGACCCGTCGTGAGGTCCGTTCCCGGGAGTCGACGGTGGCCCGGGAATCGGCGGCCGGTCAGGAACCGCAGCGGCGCCGCAAACCCGTGCAGGCCTCCGCTCCGGGGACGCAGCGCGACCGGCGGTCCGCCGCCGAGCCCTCGCGGCGGCGGACCACTCCGGCCCGGACCACCCGGCGGCTCGCCCAGGCCCCGCCGAAGCGTGCCCTCCAGCCGGGGTCGCTGAACATGCCCCAGGTCGGTATCGCCGGAGCGCTCGGGCTCGCGACCATCGCCGCGCCGCTCACCGGGGTGTTCGCCGCTCCGGTGAAACCGGCGACGAACACCGCTGTGACCTCTTCAATGGCCGGCGCCCCGGTCTTCCCCGCGCTGGCCCAGCCGGCGAACGCCGTCGAGGACCTCCAGCTCGTTCCGGCGGAGACCCGCTCCTCGGTGCCGGCCGTGCTCAGCGCCCCCGGCCAGGTGCTGGTGAGCCGGGCTTCCCGGAGCGGGGAACGGGCCGTTCTGCCCGGCTGCGACGGCGCGGTGCCGATCACCACGATGTCCAACGGCAAGGTGCCCGAGGCTGACCTGTGCACCCTGTGGGAGAAGGACGAGAAGCTACGCGCCGATGCGGCGGTGGCCCTGGCCAAGCTCAATGTGGCCTACCACAAGCGGTTCGGACACGACATGTGTGTCACTGACGGCTACCGGACGTTGGCCGAGCAGTACGCGGTGAAGGGAGCTCGCGGTAGCTACGCGGCTACCCCGGGGACGAGCGAGCACGGCTGGGGGATCGCCGTGGACCTTTGCGACGGGGTGCAGAACCGGTCCAGCGTCACCTACCAGTGGGTGCGGGCCAACGCCGGGGCCTACGGCTGGTACAACCCCGACTGGGCGCAGCCCGGCGGCAGCGGGCCGAACGAGCCCTGGCACTGGCAGTACCGCCCCGGCGAGGAATCCCTGGGCATCGCCCGCAACTGACTCCCGGGTCCCCCATTCATCTCACCCCGTGGTCCCACTCCCGGACTCCGCTCACCTCCCACTCCCTGGTACCGGGCACGACACGGCAGTACCGGGCACGACACCGCACGATGGCGTCTCGCTGCGCGGTGCGGGGGCTGTGCGGGATTCGAGCGGGGGGCGGTGCGGGCCCGGCTCCTGTTCGGCCCCGTCGGGCCCGTCGGGCCCGTCACACGGCTGTTCCCCCGTCGTTGTGCGTGGGGGGAACAGAGCGGCTCCCTCTTGCCTCTTGCTGTGTGAGGTGGCGTGAGGCTGTTCCCGGTCGTCGCGCGGAGGCGGAGCCCCGCACGGGGTCCGGCGCCTCCCCGGAGGGTGCCGTCTCACGGACTGGACGGCTGGTGGTTCCCTCACCCGATGTGTCGTTGCACGTCAGAGCCACATGACTACAGAGGGTTCACTCAAGATTTACTGATCTGACAAGATTTGTTAACGCTAGGTGCCCGTGGTGTGGCAGGGTGTGCACACATGCCGGAAGTGCGGTGGACGAACGCCCCGAAGTTCACCTTACAGAACTCGGCAAGTACGTAGCGTGAGGGGAGCCCGGTGGTTACCACATGTGGCAGTGAGGGCGGCTGGTGAGCGAGTCCGGCCGGCCCGCACGACGCAGGCAGCGCTGGTGGCGTCCCCGTGCGGCTCCGCCCGCCGCCGAACCGCAGTTCGAGAACCCGACCCCGAAACCTCCGGAGAACCAGATGCGCGATGACATGCTCACCACCATCCTCAACGACCTCAACGGGTCGTCCGTTGATATCGAGGCTTCCGCGGTGGTCTCCGCCGACGGCCTGATGATGGCTTCCCTGCTGCCACCCGGTCTGGAAGCGGACCGGATGGGCGCGATGAGTGCGGCCATGCTCGCCCTGGGCAGCCGCACCGCCGAAGAACTTGCCCGCGGCGGTCTCGAACAGGTGCTCATCAAGGGGGAGAACGGGTACGTGCTGCTCACCCAGGCCGGCACCGAAGCGGTGCTCGCCGTGGTCACCCGGCCCAGCGCCAAACTCGGACTGATCTTCCTCGATGTCCGCCGGGCAGCCGAGAAGATCGCCAAGTTCCTCTGAGTCGGGACGACACACATGGGTGCCTTCTTTCTGCTCCGGATCAACGACCACATGCAGTACCTGCGCAAGATCTCCGCCACGCTGGACGGCGGCGGGACCTTCCACGGGACGGACCCGCACGATTGCCAGTTGGGCCATTGGCTCGACGACGCCGGGCCGCAGGAGAGCGCCGAGTACGGCCCCTCGGCCGTCGCGGTGTTCGACGCCCTGCGTGAGCCCCACGAGGAGTTCCACCTCAGCAGCAAGCGCGCCCTCGCGTTCAAGGACGCCGGTGATGAGGCCGGGGCGGCCGCACAGTCCACGCAGATGCACCAGCTGTCCAACACGCTGGTGGCCGGACTCCTTGAGCTGGACGGCCTCGCGTCGGGGAAACGATGACGACCCCGGCGTCCGAGCCGGGGCGGGCTGCCAACGGGGTGCGGACCCC
>JARRQM010000094.1:714-6769 GCA_037381765.1 Kineosporiaceae bacterium | reverse complement strand
GTCCGCGCTGGCCCCGCTGCTCACCTGCCTCGTCCTCGCCGGGGCGGCCGGGGCCAGCGTGCACGCGGCGAGCGGACGGCTGATCCTCGGCTGGTTCCCCCTCGACCGGCGGGGATTCGCGATGGGGGTGCGGCAAACCGCGCTCCCCCTCGGCACCGCCCTGGCCGCCCTCACCCTGCCGGTACTCGGCGCGTACGGCGCCGAGTACGCGTTCGCCGCGATCACCTACGGATGTCTGGTCGCCGCCGGGGTCTTCGCCGCCGTGGTCCGTGACCCCGGCGGACTGGACGCCCCGACACGACCGCAGCACACGCCGCCCGCCCCGGGGGACGGACCGACGTCCCCGTACCGGGGGAGCCAGCTGTGGCGGCTGCACGCGAGCAGCGCGGCCCTCGCCGTACCGCAGATCACGCTGGCCGCCTTCGGCCTCACCTTCCTCGTCGACGAACGCGGCTGGACCGCCTCCGGCGGGGGACGGCTGCTCGCCCTCGCCCAGGTCGGCGGGGCAGGTGCGCGGCTGCTCGCGGGCTGGTGGTCGGACCGGACCGGGAGCCGGACGGTTCCGCTGCGCCGGGCCGCCGCAGCCGGCGCGGTCACCGTCGCCGGATTCGCCGCCGCGGCGGCGAGCGGGTCCACCGCCGTCCCCGCCGTGCTCGTCCCGGCACTTCTCGTCACCGCCACGATCGTCACGCTGAGCCCGAACGGGCTCGCTTTCACCGCCGTCGCCGAACGGGCCGGACTGGCCTGGGCCGGACGGGCCCTCGGGGTGCAGAACTCCGGCCAGAACGCCGTCGCGGCCCTCACCCCACCGCTCATGGCGGGGCTCGCCGCCGGCCCCGGCTACCCGGCGGCCTTCGCCGTGGCCGCGACCTTTTCCGTACTCGCCGTCCTTCTCGTCCCGGAACGCCCCCGGTCGGCCCGGGCCGACCGGAGCGGGGCGCCCGGACGGGAGGACCGTCCCCGGCGCGGAACCCGCCGGGAACCCGGATAGCCTTCCCGCGGGCGAGCCCCGTGGCTGCGGCCCGCATACGCCCCGGGCACCGCACGGGCAGGCCGGACGGCCGGATCGCCCCGGAACCGCCACGCCCGGCCCGGTCACCCGCGAGCAGAGGACGCCATGCCCCGCCCCACCCTCCTCATCACCGTCACCGGCGCCGACCGCCCCGGGCTCACCGCGGAACTCTTCGAGGCCCTCGCCCTGCCCGGGGTCGAGATCCTCGACCTTGAACAGGTCGTCGTCCGGGGCAACCTCACCCTGTCCGCCCTCCTCGACCCCGGCCCCAGCGCCGGTGCCGCCACGGCGGCCGCGCACACTGTGGGGCTACGTCTCGGGCTGTCCGTCACCTGCGTCAACGGGACCGGGGACAACCGGCGACGGCGGCCCGGACAACTGCACGTCACCCTGATCGGTTCGCCGTTGCTGCCGGTCGCCGTCGCCGCCATCGCGGCCCGGCTCGCCGACCGTGGGGCGAACATCGACCGGATCGCCCGGCTGGCCCGCTGGCCGGTCACCGCGGTGGAGTTCGACGTCTCCGGTGACGATGCCGGCACGCTACGCCGTGACCTCACCGAACACGCCGTCGCGCATCGGGTCGATGTCGCCGTCTCCCCCGCCGGACTGGCCCGCCGCGGGCGGCGGCTCGTCGTCATGGATGTCGACTCCACGCTCATCCAGGACGAGGTCATCGAACTGCTCGCGGCCCATGCCGGCCGGGCCGAACAGGTCGCCGCGGTCACCGAACGGGCCATGCGCGGAGAACTCGACTTCACCGCGAGCCTGCACGAACGGGTCGCGGCCCTCGCCGGGCTGCCCGCCTCCGTCTTCGACGAGGTACGCGCCGAGGTCCGGCTCACCCCCGGGGCCCGCACCCTCTGCCGTACCCTGGGCCGGCTCGGCTACACCCTGGCCGTCGTCTCCGGCGGGTTCCTGGAAATCGTCGGCCCGCTCGCGGCCTCCCTCGGCATCCACCACGTGCAGGCGAACCGGCTCGACGTGGTCGACGGACGGCTCACCGGCCGGGTGCTCGGCGAGGTCGTCGACCGGGCCGGGAAAGCCGCGGCGCTGCGCCGGTTCGCCGCCGCCGAAGGGTTGCCGCTGTCCCGTACCGTGGCCATCGGCGACGGCGCCAACGACCTCGACATGCTCGCCGAGGCCGGACTCGGGATCGCGTTCAACGCCAAACCGGTGGTCCGGGCGCAGGCCGACACCGCGGTGAACGTGCCCTACCTCGACACGGTGCTCTACCTGCTCGGGATCCCGCGCGACGAGGTGCTCGAAGCCGATGAGGAGGATCCGGTTCCGGCGCATCCCCGGCCGGCGTGACCCCGGCCGGGAACGCTCCCGGGCCGACGGGACGAGGCCGGCAGAACAAGCCGGGCCGGGTCAGCCGTCGGACCGGGGCACGTCGAAGGATTCCAGTACCGCGCCCCCGGCGGTGAGCCCCGCCCAGGGACCGTCGACACGCAGCACGGCGATCCCGTTCGTCGGGTACTTCTCCCGCAACCGGGCCAGCGCTCCCCGGTCGGAACCGGCCCCGGCGAGCAGCAGTGCGGTCATCGCCAGGGTCGGCTGGTGCCCGACGACGGCGAGTACCCCGACCCCGTCCGGTTCCTCGCGCACGAGGTCGAGCAGGTCGCCCGGATCGGCCCCGTACAGCCGTCCTTCCAGGCGCAGCGGTACCGCGGGACCGGCCAGTGCCGCGGCGACGAGTTCCCAGGTCTGCCGGGCCCGCAGCGCGTCGGAGCAGAGCACCAGATCCGGGCGGGGCACCACGCCGCGGAACCATTGCCCCGCGGCCCGCGCGTTCCGGCGCCCCTTCCCGGCGAGCGGGCGCTCATGGTCGGGTACCCCGTGCGGCCAGGCCGCCTTGGCATGCCGCAGCAGGACGAGTCTCCGGTGTCCGGGTACGGTCCCGGCCCGCCTGCCCACCGGTCAACCCATCGCGTGGAAGCCACCGTCCACATGCAGGATTTCCCCGGTGGTCGCCGGGAACCAGTCGGACATCAGAGCGACGCAAGCCCGGGCGGTCGGCTCCGGGTCGTTGAAGTCCCAGCCCAGCGGCGACCGCTCGGGCCAGGCCTGCTCGAAGGCCTCGAACCCGGGGATCGACTTCGCCGCCGTGGTCCGGATCGGTCCCGCGCCGACCAGGTTCACCCGGACCCCCTTGGGTCCGAGGTCCCGGGCGAGGTACCGGGCGGTCGACTCGAACGCCGACTTCGCCACGCCCATCCAGTCGTAGACGGGATAGGCCCGGGAGGCGTCGAAGGTCAACCCGACGATGCTGCCGCCGGCCCCCATCAACGGCAGTGCGGCCACCCCCAGGGACTTCAAGGAGAACGCGGACACCTGCAACGCGACGCCCGCATCCGCCCACGGGGTGGACAGGAAGTTCCCGCCGAGGGCGCTCTGCGGGGCGAACCCGATGGAGTGCAGCACCCCGTCGAGGCCGTCGACGTGTTCGCCGACCCGACCGGCGAGCGCATCGAGGTCCTCGGGATCGGTGACGTCGAGGTGGACCAGAGGTGCCGGTGCGGGCAGCCGACGGGAGATCGCCTGGGTGATCTTCATCTGCCGACCGAAGGAGGTGAGCACGACGGTGGCGCCTTCCTCCTGGGCGAGGCGGGCCACGTGGAAGGCGATCGAGGAGTCGGTGAGGACCCCGGTGACGAGCAGACGCTTCCCCTGCAGCAGACCCATCGTGTTTGTCCCTTTCCGCGTTCAGGCATCGAGCCGGTGTGTCCTGCGGGCGGGCGCCGCACCCGGTCGTCGGGATGATCCTGCCAGTACCGGGCCGCGCCGTGCCCGCACACCCACCGATGTCCGTCGCCCGCCCGCGACCGGGAACCGGTCCCGCCGGGGTCAGTGCCCCATGCCGAGGCCCCCGTCGACGGGGATCACCGCACCGCTGATGTAGGCCGCGGCATCCGAGGCGAGGAACCGGACGACCCCGGCGACCTCCTCGGCGGTGGCCATCCGGCCCGCGGGGATCGCCTTGACGTAGGCCTCCCGGCGCTCCGGCGGCAGGTCAGCGGTCATATCCGTCTCGACGAACCCGGGGGCGACGACGTTCGCGGTGATCCCCCGTCCGCCGAGTTCCCGGGTCACCGACCGGGCCAACCCGATCAACCCGGACTTACTCGCCGCGTAGTTCACCTGGCCGGTCCCGCCGAACAGGCCGATCACGCTGGACAGCAGGACGATGCGGCCCCGCCGGGCCCGGAGCATGCCCTTCGACGCCCGCCGCACGCAGCGGAAGGCCCCGGTCAGGTTCGTGTCCAGGACCGTGTCGAAGTCCTCATCGCTCATCCGCAGCAGCAGCTGATCACGGGTCATCCCGGCATTCGCGACGAGCACCTCGACCGGCCCCTGCCGCGCTTCGACCTCGGCGAAGGCCGCATCCACCGAGGCAGTGTCGGTGACGTCACAGAGCACCCCGGTCAGGCCCTCCGGCGGCTGCCCGGAGCGATGGGTGATCGTCACGGCGTCCCCGTCGGCGGCCATCGCCCGGGCGATCGCCAGCCCGATCCCCCGGTTCCCGCCGGTCACCAGCACGCTGCGCGCCATCGGTCCTCCTCCTCGGCCCCGTCCCACGGCCGTCCGGTGCGTCCTTGCCGCGGCCCCGGCGGCCGCGGCGGCCGCGGGACGACGGTAGTGCACCGGGGGCGGCCACGGCGGAGCGGGCCGCCCCCGGCGCACCGGTCCGGGTAGCGTGCCTGGATGCGCGCCATCGAGATCCGTGAGTTCGGCGGTCCCGAGGTCCTCACCCTCGTGGATCTCCCGGTCCCCCACCCCGGCCCGGAGCAGCTGCTCGTCGAGGTCACCGCGGCCGGGGTGAACTACGCGGACACCCATCAGGCCGAGAACAGCTACCTCGTCCCGCAGTCCCTGCCGCTGGTTCCGGGGGCCGAGGTGGTCGGGCACCTGCGCGGCGGGGACCGGGACGGGCAGCGGGTCGTCGCCCTGCTCCCCGCCGGCGGCGGGTACGCCGAGTTCGCGGTCGCCGACCCCGAGTTCCTGTTCCCCGTCCCGGACGGGATCCCCGACAGCACCGCGCTGGCCCTCATCCTGCAGGGGACGACGGCCTGGCACCTGCTGCGTACCATCGCCCCGCTGCTCCCCGGGCAGTCCGTCGTCGTACACGCCGGCGCCGGGGGTGTCGGCAGCCTCGCCGTGCAGCTGGCCCGGCAGTGGGGGGCCGGCCGGGTCATCGCCACCGCCTCCACCCCGGTCAAGCGCGAGCTCGCGCTGCGGCTCGGGGCGGATGCGGTGCTCGGGATCCCGGACGGCGCCACCGCCGAGGAGGTAGCCGGGCTGCTCCGGGAGGCCAACGGCGGCCACGGGGTCGACCTCGTCCTGGAGATGGTCGGCGGACCGGTCTTCGACGGGTCGCTGCTGGCCCTGGCACCGTTCGGCCGGGTCGTCAGCTACGGGCAGGCCTCCCGGGTGCCGCCGGCCCCGGTCGACCCCGCCGCCTTGATGGCCGGGTCGAGGACGGTGAGCGGGTTCTGGCTGCCGCAGGCGCTGCGCCGGGACGGGCTCCAGCCGGCGATGGAGGAGCTGCTCTCGCTGGTCCGGGCCGGGCGCCTGGAGGTCGTCGAGGGCGGGCGGTATCCGCTGCCCGAGGCTGCGGCGGCGCACCGGGACCTGCGTTCCCGGGCGACCACGGGCAAGCTCGTGCTCACCGCCACCACCGGCTGACCGGGCCAGGACGTCCTGCCGTGCGGGACGCCCGGACCGCCCGTACCGTGACGGGATGTCAGGTTCCGGCGACGGCGCGGGCGAGGTGCACCGGATCAGTGGGGCTCCCCCGCCGCATTCCGCGGACCTCGACCGGCGGGTGAGCCGCTACCTGCTGTCCATGGCCGTCCGGACCGGCTGCCTGCTCCTCGTGTTCGTGGTCCCCGGACCGGCGCGCTGGGGGTGCGCCGCCGGAGCCGTCGCCCTGCCCTACGTCGCGGTCATCCTCGCGAACGCCGGCCGGGCCGGACGGGGGCCCGGGGCTTCCCCGGCCCGCACGGACGACCCCGCCCAGCACCCCGACGCGCCCCCGCCGGA
>JARRQM010000094.1:0-706 GCA_037381765.1 Kineosporiaceae bacterium | reverse complement strand
GGGCCCCGGGAGGGCCGGGGTTCGCTTGATAGCCAGCAGGTTTCCCGGCGCTCACCCGAACGTATGATCATCGGACTCCGGTCCCTCGTTCGTCTCTCAGGGGGGCTCATCTGGCAGGAGTACATGCCATACTGGTGGCGCGCGTTCTGCATCCCCCGTCGGGACGCGCGTTGGACGCCGGGCGGCATCCCCCGTGGCCGCCCGGCGTCCCCTTTTTGTTTCCCCGCCGGAGGGAGACCGGACGCGGACGGGGATGCCCCGGACGGTCCGCTCCTCGGGTGGGCCGGTCCCTCCGGTGCGAGACTGGGCGGGTGCCGCGTTCCGCACCCCCGGGGCCAACCGGGGTGGCCGCCCCCGGGGACCGCGCCGCCCGGGACCGCGCCGGCCGGATCCGGGCCGTGCTGGGGCTGTTCCGGGAACCGGGGTGGCTCCGGGCGCTCGCCGCGGTGGCGGCGTTGGGGGCCGTCTTCCTCCTGCTCGGGTCCTGGCAGTGGGACCGGTACCGGGCCGCCGAGCGTCGGGCCGCGCAGGTCCGGGCGAGTTGGGACCGGCCCGCGGTACCCCTGACGGTGCTGCTGCCGCAGGTGGGCAGCCCGCTACCGGCCGCCGAGCAGTGGCGGGCGGTCCTCGTCGAGGGCCGGTACCGGGCCGCGGATACCGTCCTCATCCGCAACCGCCCGGTGGCCGGCCGGTTCGGGTACGAGGT
>JARRQM010000093.1:0-15008 GCA_037381765.1 Kineosporiaceae bacterium | reverse complement strand
CCCGGGGCTCCGCATCCACCGGTTCTACGGCCACGGCCTCGACGTCCACGGGCTCGACGGCCACGGGCTCGACGTCCACAGGCTCGGCATCCACGACCTCAACGGCCGCGGGCTCGACGTCCGCAGGCTCGGGGTCCACCGGTTCACCGTCCACGGCGGGGTCTGCGTCCGCCGGCTCGTTCTCGACGGACCCGCCGCCCGTGGTTCCCTGCACCGTGGAGCTGGCTGCCACGGGCCCGTTCCCGGCCGGGTCGGTGCCCGGGGTATCCGGCTCCCCGTGCTCCGGTTCCTCATCCCCGCCGGCCGGTGTCCGGGTCATGGCGTTCATGCCTTGAACAGGTGGCGCCGGATCGCCGCGGCATTGGAGAAGATCCGGATACCGAGGACCACGACGACCCCGGTGGACAGTTGGGACCCGACGCCGAGTTGATCCCCCAGATAGACGATGAGAGCGGCGACAACGATGTTCGACAGGAAGGAGACGGTGAACGCAGCAGCCCGGCGATCACACCGGCGACGAGACCGAGCACCGCGATCACTTGGACACCTCCGGATTCCCCGGGTCGGGCGCCACCGTCCCAGGGGTGCTCCCCTCCGCCGGTGGCGTTGCGGAAGAGGTCACGCTCGGCTCTGGGGCGTGAGCGTAGTGCAAGATCAGTGACCCTGCCGCCGGTAAGGTGTGGCTGTCTTTCGCCTCGATGACCGCGCGGATCCCGAAGTTCGAGGCGAGCGTCTGCAGGTACTGCCCGCCCATATCCGCGGCGAAGTTCCGCTGCAAGGTCTTCGGGTCGCCGATGACCTGGATGACGTACGGCGGGGACAGCGGCCGGAAACCGACGAGAATCGCCTCTCCCGCGGACCGGATGGCGCTCAGTGCGGTCAACCGCTCCCCGTTGATCGCCAGAGCCTCGGCCCCGGCCTCCCACAAACCGTTCACGACGATCTGCAGGTCGAGGTCCTGGACGCGTCCCTGATCCAGCAAGGACCCGGACCGGGGGTCCCCCGCGGCCGGATCCCCCACCCCGATCGCGTCATCAACGGTGACCACGAGCCCGGGCCCGGACACCGCGAGTTCCCCGGTGAGAGCGCCCTGGTCGCGGCTGAGCCGGGCGAGATCGCCGCCTTCCCCGTTGGCGAGGGCGACGGCCTGCTGTTCAGCGATCCAGGCCCGGACCTGCTCATTGGACGACTGCAACTGGTCCGCCGCCGCCTGGCGACGCTCGATCTCCTGCTCCACGGTCTGCCGTGCCCGAACCGCCTCGGGTTCGGGCGTGCGCAACTGGTGCACCGCAACCGCGGAGACCGCCCCGCACAGTGCGGCGAGGACGACCGTGGCGACGAGAGCCGGCGGGCGGCGGTGCCCGCTGGTCCCGGACCGCTTGGCCGCGGCCGCTGCCGCGTACCCCGGGTCCAGGGGCCGTTTCATCACCTCGGTGAGCAGGGTCATCGAAGCATCGACCGGCCGGATCGGGGTCATCTCCGAGGAATGTGCCCGCCGCCGGCCGGGAGCCCGGGCCGGATCTCGTTCACTGCGCGCCATCGGGGCCATCGTTGCACGTCACCGGACACCGCTGGGAACGAATGCGGGGAGTGCGCCGCCCGCGGGTCCGGCCGGAGACGGTTCGCTACCGGCCCGGACCGTCCCCTGTCCCGTCCCCGTCCCCGTCCCCGGCCCCCGCGCCAGTCCCGGCCCGGATCAGCCCGGCCACCTGCCGCAGGTACAGCCAGCCGGCCCACCAGTACAGGGCGGTCCCCCACCAGGCGAACGCCCAGGCGACCGGTCGGGCCACCATCGCTGCGGTCCCGGTGCCGTCGGCGAGCAGCAGCAGCGGGAAGGCGTACAGCAGGTTGAGGGTTGCCGCCTTACCGAGGAAGTGCACCGGCGGCGGCCCGTAGCGGACCCGGGCGAGCAGCGGCAGGGTGAGGGCGAGAATCACGTCCCGGGAAATCAACGCGACCGCCAACCACCACGGGATCATCTCCCGCCAGGCGAGCCCGAGCAGGGTGGACAGGATGTACAGGCGGTCCGCGGCGGGATCGAGCAGTTGCCCCATCCGGGACACCTGCCCCCACCGTCGGGCCAGCGCACCGTCCAGGTAGTCGGTGATACCGCTGGTCGCGAGGGTGAGCAGGGCCCAGCCGTCCCGGTGGGTCAGGATCAGCCCGGCGAACGCCGGAACCAGCAGCAACCGCAGCACGCTCAACGCGTTCGGCACGGTCACTACCCGGTCGCTGACCCTTCCTCCCGGGACGTCTCCCCCTCTGGTCGCCGCTGCCACCACCTGGCCCACCCTACGCGGGGCCCGATCTCGGGCCGGCTGCGGCGCGACGGCCACGGATCAGACGTCCATCCCGAGGTCGAGGGCGTGCACCGAGTGGGTGAGCGCGCCCACCGCGAGGAAGTCCACTCCGGTGCGGGCGTACTCCCCGGCCGTGTCCAGGGTGAGCCCGCCGGAGGCCTCCAGACGCGTTCCGGTGCCCCGGACCGAAGCGACCCCGGCGGCGCACTGCTCGGCCGTCCAGTTGTCGAGCAGGACGAGGTCGGCGCCGGCCGCGACGGCCTCGGCGAGTTGATCGGCGGTGTCCACCTCGACCTCCATCGGCAGGTGCCCGGCCGTGCGGCGGGCCGCGGCCATCGCCGCGGTCACCGACCCGGCCACGGCGACGTGGATGTCCATGATCAGCACGGCATCGCCGAGGCTCATCCGGTGGTTCGTCCCGCCGCCGCAGCGCACCGCGTACTTCTGCAGGGCGCGTAGCCCCGGCAGGGTCTTGCGGGTGTCCCGGATCCGGCAGCCGGTCCCCGCGACGGCCCGCACCCAGGACCGGGTCACCGTGGCGATCCCGCTGAGGTGACAGGTGAGGTTGAGCACGGTGCGTTCGACGGTGAGCAGGTCCCGGACCGTTCCGGTGACCGTGAGCGCCACGGTCCCCGGGACGATCTCCGCCCCGTCCGGATGCCGGACCTCCAGCTCGGCCTCCTCCAGTGCGGCCTCCAGCACCGCCGCGACGACCACGATCCCGGCGAGGACCCCCGGCTGGCGGGCGGTCAGGGTTGCCGTGCCGCGGGCCCCGGCCGGCACGGTGGCCGCCGTCGTCGCGTCCGGTCCGTCGCGCAGATCCTCGTCGAGGGCGCGCCCGACCACCCGGCGGACCTCATCGGGGTCCAGGCCGGCGGCGTGCATCCGGTCCCGGGCTTCCCCCGTCCAGGGGCGCAGCGAAAGCCCGCGCGGGTCACTCACCGGACACCGCCGGCCTGCAGCGGGAGCCCGCGGTCCGGGGCGGCGGGAGCGCACCGGACCAGGGCGTCGCCGTCGGGGTCGGGCAGGCACCAGTGGGTACTCCCCCGGCGGGAAGGGTCGCCGTCCGGACGGTCGGTGCGTTGGTGGCAGCCCCGGGATTCCTCCCGGTCGAGGGCGGCGGCAACGATCGCCGCGGCGGCCAGCCGCATCAACCCGGTCCCTTCGGCCCCGTCGCGGACCGGGCCGGTGAGGGCCTCGGCCGCGGACCGCAGGCCCTGCCCCTCCCGGGCGATCCCGACATGGGCGTCCATCAGGGCGCGGATCCGTTCGGGGTCGAGCGGGTCCGCGCCACCGGACCCGGACCGGGCCGCCGCGGGGCGTCCGGCGGCAGGGTCGGCGGCGGATAGGGCGGCCTCGACGACGGCGAGGTCCTCGGCCGGGCCGACCCGCGGACCAGCCAGGGCCCGCGCGCTGCGTCCGCCCATGACGAGGCCCTCGACGAGGCTGTTCGAGGCGAGCCGGTTCGCCCCGTGCAGGCCGGTCCGGGCGACCTCGCCGACCGCGTACAAACCGCGGACCCCGGTCCATCCCTGCAGGTCCGTGCGCACGCCACCGCAGTGGTAGTGCGCGGCGGGGCGGACCGGGACGAGGTCACGGGCGAGGTCGATCCCGGACTCCCGGCAGGCCCGGGCGACCGTCGGGAAACGCCGGGTGACGTCCGGGATCCCCCGGGCGTCCAGCCAGACATGCGGTTCCCCGGTGGCGTCGAGGTGCCGGGCGATGGCGAGGGCGACGACGTCGCGGGGGGCGAGGTCACGGGCCGGGTGCACGCCGTCCATCAGCGCCCGGCCGTCGCCGTCACGGAGCACCCCGCCCTCCCCGCGCACCGCCTCGGTAACGAGGGGGACGTTGCCGTCCGCACCGGCGTCCACGGCCAGCGCCGTCGGATGGAACTGGACGAATTCGGCGTCACTGACCCGGGCCCCGGCGCGCAGGGCCAGCGCGATGCCGTCCCCGGTGGCCTCCGGCGGGTTCGTCGTCCGGGCGTACAGCCCGCCGACGCCGCCGGTGGCCAGGACGACGGCGTGGGCGGGCAGCACGAGCCGACTCCCGTCCGGCCCCAGGGCCGTCACCCCGACGACCCGACGGCCCCCGCCCGGCCCGTCCGCGGCCACCGGCAGGGCCACCACCCGGAACCCTTCCAGGACGACGAGCCCGTTGCGGCGGGTGTCCTCGACGAGGGCCCGGCTCACTTCCGCACCGGTGGCGTCACCGCCGGCGCGGATCACCCGGGCCAGGCTGTGCCCGCCCTCCCGGGTGCGCAACCAGACGCCGTCGGCGGCGGTGTCGAACCGGGCGCCCCGGGCCAGCAGCGCCGGTACGGCGGCCCCGGCACCGCCGAGGATGTCCCGCACGGCGTCGGGTTCGTTGAGTCCGGCCCCGGCACCGAGCGTGTCCCGGACGTGCAGGTCGAGGTCATCCCCGGGAACCGGTTGGACGTCGGTGACCGCGGCGAGCCCGCCCTGGGCCCATTCGGTGCTCCCGGCGCCGATTCCGGTGCGGGTCAGGACGGCCACCCGCAGCCCGAGCCGGGCCGCTTCGAGGGCGGCGGTGAGCCCGGCGACGCCGCTGCCGACGACGACGACGTCGGCGGGGACCTCGACGCCGGCCGGGGCCGCGGGGCCGCTCACTCCCCGGACCCCGGGGAGCCGATGGCGACCATCGCTTCGAGGGCCGACCGGGCCGCCGCGGCGGTGGGTTCGGGGACCTCGACCGCGGTGCGGCCGGTGCGCAGTGCCGCGAGCAGCGCCTGCGGTGTCGTGAGCTTCATGTACTGGCAGCTGGCCTGCGGGTTCACCGGGAGGAACCGGGTGCCGGGGGCGACCTGGTGCAGCTGGTGCAACATGCCGATCTCGGTGGCGACGAGGACCTCCCGGGCCCGCGTGCGGCGGGCCTCGTCCAGCATCCCGCCGGTGGACAGCACGTGTACCCGGTCGGCCGGTACGGCGCCCTCGTCGGCCCGGTACATCGCCGAGGTCGCGCAGCCGCATTCGGGGTGGATGAACAGGTCGGCGTCGGGGTGCCGCTGGCTGGCTGCGGTCAGTTCGGCGCTACTGATTCCCGCGTGCACGTGGCACTCCCCGTGCCAGATGTGCATGTTCTGCCGCCCGGTACGGCGGCGCACGTAGGACCCGAGGTAGACGTCGGGGAGGAAGAGCACCTCGCGGTCGGCGGGGATCGAGGCGACGACCTCGACGGCGTTGGAGGAGGTGCAGCACAGGTCCGCCTCGGCCTTGACCTCCGCGGTGGTGTTCACGTAGGCGACGACGGCCGCCCCGGGGTGCTCGGCCTTCCACTCCCGCAGCTGTTCGGCGGTGATCTGGTCGGCGAGGGAGCAGCCGGCCGCCGGATCGGGGATGAGCACCGTCTTGTCCGGAGAGAGGATCTTCGCGGTCTCGGCCATGAAGTGCACCCCGCAGAACACGATCGTGCTCGCGGAGGAGGACCTGGCCAGCCGGGACAGTGCGAGGGAGTCGCCGACGTGGTCGGCGACGTCCTGGATCTCCGGCCGCTGGTAGTTGTGCGCGAGCAGCACCGCATCACGTTCGGCGGCGAGCCGGCGGACCTCATCGGGCCAGCCGTCCGGTAGCGGATCGGCCGCCGGCGTGGACCGTTCCGTTCGTGCCGACGGCTGCGCGGAAGCACCTGGCTGCACCGGAACCTGACCTTCCCGACCGGCGCCCCACGGCGCGGCCTGTTCAACGGGATGCTCGAGGACCTGCAGGTCACCCCGCGGCCGGGAACCCGGCCGAACCCGGCCCCGCGGGCCCGTCGGCCCCGTGGACGGGCCCTCCAGCACAGTAGCGATCCGGAGCGGTCCCGGCGCACCCGGGGTTGCCCGGTCCGGCACCCACAGGTCCGGGCCGCAGCGGGCCGGGGCGGGGCGGACGCTAGGGTCGGCGGCATGCCCCCCACCCTCACGACCCGCCGGTGATCGCCTCCGGTCCGGACGCGCTCACCGCACTGCTCGACGCCGGTAGTGACGACCCGGACACCATCTATGCCGGGTTCACCTCGTGGGTGGGTTCTCGCGGCATCACCTTGTACCCGGAGCAGGATGAGGCCCTCATCGAGGTGCTGTCCGGGGCGAACCTCATCCTGTCCACGCCGACCGGTTCCGGGAAGAGTCTGGTCGCCCTCGGCTCCCATCTGGCGGCCCTGGCCGGTGGGCGACGGACCTTCTACACCGCCCCCCGATGCCCCGCTCATCTGCTGCACTGCGGAGGTGCTCGCGAACCTCGCGTTACGGCAGGGCGCGCAGGCCGACATCGGCCAGGTCGTGATGGACGAGTTCCACTTCTACGCCGACCCCGACCGGGGCTGGGCATGGCAGGTCCCCCTCGTCGAACTGCCGCAGGCGCAGTTCGTCCTGATGTCGGCGACCCTCGGTGACGTCACCCGGTTCCGCGACGACCTGACCCGGCGCACCGGGCGACCGACCGCGGTCGTCACCTCGACGCAGCGGCCGATCCCGCTGCACCACTACTACGCGATGACCCCGCTGCACGAGACGATCGAGGAGTTGCTGTCCACCGGGCAGGCCCCGGTGTACGTCGTGCACTTCACCCAGGCCGCGGCCCTGGAACGGGCCCAGGCGCTGACCAGCGTCACCGTGGCGACCCGGGCCGAACGCGACCGGATCGCCGCCGCGATCGGCGGGTTCCGGTTCTCCCCCGGGTTCGGGGCGACCCTGTCCCGGCTGCTCCGGCACGGGGTGGGGGTGCACCACGCCGGGATGCTGCCGCGCTACCGGCGGCTGGTCGAGCAGCTCGCCCAGGCCGGCCTGCTCACGGTGATCTGCGGCACGGACACCCTCGGGGTGGGGATCAACGTGCCGATCCGTACGGTGCTGCTCACCGCCCTGAGCAAGTACGACGGCAGCCGGTTCCGCCAGTTGCGCGCCCGGGAGTTCCACCAGATCGCCGGGCGGGCCGGGCGAGCCGGCTACGACACCGCCGGGACCGTCGTCGTCCAGGCCCCCGAACACGAGATCGACAATGCGCGGGCCCTGGCCCAGGCCGGCGACGACCCGCGCAAACGGCGCAAGGTGGTGCGGAAGAAACCGCCCCCGGGGACGGTGTGGTGGAGCCGGGCCACCTTCGACCGGTTGGTCGCCGCCGAACCGGAGACCCTGACCTCGAGTTTCCGGATCAGCCACGCCCTGGTGCTGAACGTGCTGGCCCGGCCCGGCGACCCGTTCCCGGCCCTGCGGCACCTGATCGAGAGCGGGGATGAGGACCGCCCGGCGCAACGCCGGCACATCCGACGGGCCATCGCCGTGGTCCGGGCCCTGCTCGCCGCGGGGGTGGTGCGCCGGATGCCCGCGGCGGACGGCACCGGAACCGTTCTCGCCCTCGCCCCGGACCTGCAGCTGGACTTCGCCCTCAACCAGCCGCTGTCCCCGTTCGCCCTGGCCGCGGTCGACCTCCTGGACCGGGACTCCCCGGACTACCCGCTGGACGTGCTCTCGGTCATCGAGGCCACCTTGGACAACCCCCGCCCGGTCCTGATCGCCCAGGAGAAGGCGGCCCGCGGGGAGGCCGTCGCGCAGATGAAGGCCGACGGGATCGGCTACGAGGAGCGGATGGCCCGGCTGGAGGAGATCACCTACCCGCGCCCGCTCGCCGAACTCCTCGAAGGTGCCCTGGAGATCTACCGGACCGGCCACCCGTGGGTATCCGACGAGGAACTGTCCCCGAAGTCGGTGGCCCGGGAGTTGTTCGCGCAGGCGATGACCTTCCCCGAGTACATCCGCCGGTACGGGCTGGCCCGTTCCGAGGGGGTGGTGCTGCGCTACCTGGCCGACGCCTTCCGGGCCCTGCGGCAGACGATCCCGGCCGAGGCCCGCACCGAGGAACTCCTCGACCTGCAGGAGTGGCTCGGTGAACTGGTCCGGCAGGTGGACTCCAGCCTCCTGCTGGAATGGGAGGCGCTGCGCGACGGTGCGGGCGCCGCCCCCGCCGCGGCTCCGCCCACCGTCGCGCAGGATGAGGGACCGCCCCCGGTCACCGCGAACCCACGGGCCTTCCGGGTACTCGTCCGCAACGCCCTGTTCCGCCGGGTGGAACTCGCGGCACTGCGCCGCTGGGAGGCCCTCGGGGAGCTCGATGCGGATTCGGGGTGGGACGCCGATGCCTGGCGTACCGCCCTCGAACCGTACTTCGACGAGCACGCCGACATCGGGACCGGCCCTGATGCGCGCGGTCCGGGCCTGCTCCTGCTCGACACCGGGGCCGGACCGGACAGCACGGCGGGGCCGCGGATCTGGCGGGTGCGGCAGATCCTGGACGACCCCGCGGGCGACCACGACTGGGGGATCGGCGCGGAGGTGAATCTCGCCGCGAGTGACGTCGCGGGCACGGCGGTACTCCGGGTGGACCGGGTGGACCGTCTGTAGCCGCCGCGCCCGGCACCCTCAGGAGCGCCCGGCGTCCTCAGCTCCGCCCGTTACCTCAGCTCCGCCCGCCCGATGCCTCAGTACTGCCCGACGACGTCCAGGATGACGATCATCGCGCCGCTGCCGGAGTCCGGGAGGAGGGCGATGGCCCGGCTGCCGATCCGCTGGCCCTTGAGTACGTCGGCGACGCCGAGCACGTCACTGGCGGGGACGATCTCCGGGGCGTTTCCCCAGGTCTGCTGGGTCTGTTTGCCGGTGGCCAGGTCGGTCTGCAGCCATTCCAGGACGAGGGTCTTCTTCTCGTCGATGACCTCGCCGGTACCGCTGAGCAGCAGCCGGGAGGTCGTTTCGGTGACCTCCTTGACCCCGGAGACCGAGCGGATCACGGGTTTCTTACCCGACCGGGAGTCCACCTCGGGCCAGCCCTCGGGCAGGGCCCCGGCCGGCGTGCCGTCGGCGACGTTGTCCTTGCCGACGACGTCGACGATGTCGATGACGAAGACGAGGGTGTGCCCGGCGAGTTCGCTGGTGTTCTCCGCGCTCGGCTCGCCGTAGGCCTGGGCCGGGGGGATGGTGAGGATCATCCGGGAGCCGATCTTCTTCCCGACCAGCCCGGTGTCCCAGCCCTCGATGACGGCCCCGGCCCCGAGTTGGAACCCGAAGACCTGGGCACGGTCGTAGGTGTTGTCGAAGATGTTCGGCTCACCACCGGGAGCGTCCCAGGTCTGGCCGAGATAGTTGACGACGAGGGTCTGCCCGGCGGCAACGGTCGCCCCGGTCCCCGTGACGAGCACCTCGGTGCTCTGCGCGGCGGGGGGTGCCCCGCTCGGGATCGTCAGGGCCGGTTTGTCCCCGAGATCGCCGGTGACGAACACTCCGGCCGCGGTGCGGCGGACCGGTGCTGTCGCCGCGGCCACGGTCGCGGCCTGGGCGGAGGTATCGGTGGTGGGTGTGCCGGATCCGGCGGAAGACGATCCACCGCAGCCGGTGAGGAGCAGGACCGGTACGGCGAGCAACGGGATCAGGCGGTGCGGTTGCGGCTTCACGACCACCCCAGTGGCGAGGAACGGGACCTGGGCACGCTAGCCCACCCGGCTGTGCCCGGTCACCCGGGGCTCGACCGGCGGCGCCGGATCCGGACCGCGCGGGGCGCCGCTGCCGGGCCGGCCGGTTCAGGGCCGGGCCGGCCGCTCAGACGGGGTCCGGGAGGCCGGGTCACCGAGGGCGACCACCGCCAGGGTCCGGGGTTCGGCGGTCACCTCGGGTGGCTCCCGCACCGGCCGCGACGTGGGCTCCCCCACCTTCGCCGCACTGTCCGTGAGTCGTCTGCACCGGCGTCCCCGTTTTTGCTCCTAGGATGGTCGGCGGACACGTCAGCGCCGAATCGACTGAGGGGGTGGAATGCCGTGGGAGGGGCGTTACCGCCCGAGCGGTACGGGAGGTTCCCGGTCACGCCGTCCCCGCAGGCTCCGCTGCTGCCGGGGCGGCTGCGCGAGCGCTACCGCACCGGGGCGTTGCTGCGCTCCTCGGGTACCGCCGAGGTGTGGGCGGCCGTGGACGAGAAACTCAACCGCATGGTGGCGGTCTACCTGATGCCGTCCGCGGAGGCCGGGGCAGCCGGTTTGCTCCGGGCCGCGCGGGCGGCGGCCACCGTCCCGGATACCCGGTTCCTCCAGGTGCTCGACGCGATCGAGGACGGCGGCAACACCTACGTGGTCACCGAATGGCCGGTGGACGCGGAGCCGGTGGCGGCGTTGCTGGCCCGCGGCCCGCTCCCGGTGCGGGCGGCCGTCCGTTTGGTCACCGAGGTGGCCGAGGCCCTCGCTTCGGCGCACACGCTCGGCCAGCCGCACGTCCGGATCGACCCGGATACCGTTCTGCGCACCCCCTCCGACCAGATCAAGGTGCAGGGGCTGCGGATCGAGGCGGCACTGGCCGGACTGGACGGTGTCGACCACGTCGATGCCGAGGATGCCGACGTGCGGGCCCTCGGTGCGCTGCTGTACGCCGCCCTCACCGGTTTCTGGCCGTTCGGCAGCGGATACGGCTTACCTCCCGCCCCGCTGGACGGCGGGGTGCTGCGTTCCCCCACGGTGCTCACCCCGGGGGTTCCCGCGGAGTTGAGCAGCCTCACGCTGCGCCTGCTCACCCCGCGCGACCCCGCCGAAGCGACCCCGTACGGCTGCCGGCAGGTCGCCGACGACCTCATGCATCTCGCCCGGTCGGCACCGGCGTTGCGGGGTCCGGCCGCCCGGGTGGAGCGTCCTGCCGCCCCGACCCCGACGACGGCCACCGCGACCTGGGGAGAGCCGGTCACGGCCCCGCGGACGCCCGCTCCACCCGGCGGACCGGGACGCCCGGAGCCCCGCCCGGCGGCCACGGCCCCTCCCGCGTGGCGGAAGCTGGCCCTTCCGGCAGTGATCATCTTGCTCGTCGCCGGAGGGCTCGGGCTGCTCGGGAACAAGGCGTTGTCCGGGCTCCGACCGCAGACCACACCGTCCGCCTCGCCCTCGAACAGCACGACGTCCGAACCGGATGCGGATCCGGTGGCGCTGACGATCTCCTCCGCGCACCTGTGGCAGTCCGGCGTCGAGGACGAACACGGTGACGAAGTCGCGGACACGATCACCGGGTCCGGCGACGGCTGGAGCACGTTCTCCTACGCCGACGGCCCGGAGATGCTGCTGAAACCCGGTACCGGGATCATCTACGACCTTGGCAGCGTGCAGACCGTGCGCAGCGCGACGGTGCAGATCGGCGCGGCCGGGGCGACCTTGGAGATGCGGGCGGCCCCGACCTCCTTGGACGCGGTGCCGGCCGTGGTCGCCGGGCAGGCCCCGCCGGGGTTCCTGGTCATGGCCACCGTGCCCGATGCGCCGACCACGGTGCAGCTCACCGCCGCACAACCGGTGCGTACCCGTTTCGTGCTGATCTGGTTCACCGCGCTGCCCGAGCGTCCCCTGGACAACTGGCATCACTTCCCGTATTACGACTCGATCCTGCATGGCTCCGGCGGGTAACATCGACATGTCGTCGGAACGTCGTGATCCGGATCTAGGAGGATGGTGTGGACATCGAGGCACAAGCCGAACAGGACGTCCTCAACCGCCTCCGACGAGCCCGCGGCCAGCTCGACGCGGTGATCTCGATGATCGAGGACGGGCGTCCCTGCCGGGATGTGGTCACCCAGCTCGCCGCAGCCTCCCGGGCCATGGACAAGGCAGGTTTCCGGCTCGTCGCCAGCGGGCTGCGCCAATGCGTACTCGGCGAGGGGGATGAGGACGGGATGACCCCCGAGGAGTTGGAGAAACTCTTCCTGTCCCTGTCCTGATCTCCACCGGGTCCTGATCCTCACCGGGTCCTGATCCTGGCCTTGCCCGACCGCCGGCCCACCCCTGCGGTCCGCCCCGACGCTGCTCTGATTCCCGTCCCGCCACCATCGGGCCAGGACATAACCCCCTATTCGGGCACTAATCATTCGGCCCCGTTCGACTCGGCGGGGATCGGGATGTACGGTCATTCCTGTGGGTACCTCGCGTACCCGCAGGGGCCGTCCACCCCGCCCGTCATTTTCTGACGGGCGGCGCCCATCCCCCCCTGCGCCCATCGCCGTGTGACTCTCCGTATGCACGGGCGGGCGACCAGAGTGATCTACTTCACATTCTGGTACCCCAGGGGGTATCGTCGTCCGACCGGGGCTCGCTGGGGAGCCCCCGAGTGGTGTGGGAGCATGCGGTGGCACGTGCGGTCGTCCTAGGTGCAGGCGTCTCTGGGCATACGGCAGCCCTCTACCTGCGGAAATATCTCGGCAGGGAACATGAGGTCGTCGTCGTCACGCCCAACTCCAAGTGGAACTGGATCCCGTCGAACATCTGGGTCGGCGTGGGAGAGATGACAAAGAAAGATGTCACCTTCCCGCTCGCGCCGATCTATAAGCGCAAGCACATCGACTACCGACA
The DNA here is from genome assembly GCA_037381765.1 of Kineosporiaceae bacterium. Taxonomy (GTDB): domain Bacteria; phylum Actinomycetota; class Actinomycetes; order Actinomycetales; family Kineosporiaceae; genus JARRQM01. The sequence goes on along the minus strand of JARRQM010000093.1, from coordinate 2,349 downwards.
GGCACGGGCTGTTGCCATCCGCCCCGAGGGGAACGAGAGCAGCCCGAAGCCGACCGTGGAAATCGTCTACACCGCCCCGGACCGTTCCGGGATGGTCGAGCACCTCGAATACGACTACCTGATCAACGCGACCGGCCCGAAACTCAACTTCGGTGCGACGCCGGGCCTCGGCCCGGATGCGGGTAACTCCGTCTCCGTGTGCACGGCCGACCACGCCGAGCACGCGAGCGCCGAACTGGCCAAGGCCATCGAGAAGCTCAAGGCCGGACAGAAGCAGACCTTCCTGATCGGTACCGGACACGGCACCTGCACCTGCCAGGGTGCGGCCTTCGAGTACACCTTCAACGTCGAGCACGAGCTGCGCCAGCACGGTGTGCGCGACCGGGCCGAGGTCATCTACATCACCAACGAGTACGAGCTGGGCGACTTCGGCGTCGCCGGCCTGCACTTCGAACAGCAGGGCTTCGTCTCCTCCAGCCAGACCTTCACCGAGTCGCTGTTCCACGAGCGGGGGGTGCGCGCCATCCTGCGCGCCCACGTCGAGCGGGTCGAACCGGGCAAGGTGCACTACGAAACCCTGGACGGGCAGAAGTCCAGCATCGCCTTCGACTTCGCGATGCTCCTCCCGCCGTTCACCGGGGTGGGCTTCCAGGCCTTCGACCGTGCCGGGAACGACATCACCTCCGAGGTGTTCGCCCCGAACGGGTTCATGAAGGTGGACGCCGACTACACGAAGAAGCCCTTCGAGGAGTGGCGGGCCAGCGACTGGCCGCGGACCTACCAGAACCCGACGTACCGGAACGTCTTCGCCGCCGGGATCGCCTTCGCCCCGCCGCACCAGATCTCCAAGCCGCGGTCGAGCCCGAACGGGACGGTGATCACCCCGGCCCCGCCGCGCACCGGCATGCCGTCCGGGGTCATCGGCCGTACCGTGGCGCTGACGATCCGCGACATGATCAAGAAGGGTGCCACCGAGCCCACCCACCACGCCTCCCTCACCGAGGAGGGCGCGGCCTGTATCGCCTCCGCGGGCAAGAGCCTCACCAAGGGCTCCGCGGCGGCGATGACGATGTTCCCGATCGTCCCGGACTACGAGAAGTACCCCAAGCACGGCCGGAACGTGAAGGACACCTACGGCGAGATCGGGCTCAACGCCCACTGGATGAAGCACGTGCTGCACTACGTGTTCATCTACAAGGCCAAGGCGCTGCCGGGCTGGTGGATGCTGCCCGAGTGAGGCCGCATCCCGCACCCCGTCCCCACCCCCGTCTCATTCCCCGCTAGGAGATCTCCATGGAATACGGTGACGAGAGGATCCAGTCCTCGCCCATGCCCACCCCCCGCACCCTGCGGGGCCGCTACAACATCCCCTACCAGCTGCTGCGTTTCCTCCGGTTGAACTTCCGGATGATCGCCATGGTCACCAAGGGCCACCACTGAACCGATAACTCCACCATGCGAACCACTGCCGCGTCCGCGGCCTCCGCACCGCAGGTGCGCGGGGCCGCGGACAACGGTCCTCAGCCCGCCCCCGGCTCACAGCCCTCGGCCGGCCTGGCCCACCTGCCGGTCGGGGTATTCGCCACCGTGATGGGAATCGGTGGCACCTCCCTCGCCTGGCGCTGGGCGGTGCCGACCCTGCACGCCCCGACCGCGATCGCGGACCTGCTCGCCTGGACCGCGCTCGGCGTGTTCATCCTGGTCAGCGCGACCTACCTGACCAAGGTGGTCCGTCACCCCGCTGCGGTCCGCGCCGAGTGGCGGCACCCGGTCGCCCTCGCCTTCGCGCCGACCTCCTCGATCGCCGTACTCCTGCTCGCGACCGCCTTCTGGGAGATCCTTCCCGGCCTGTCCGCGGTGCTGTGGTGGGTCGGCGCCGCGGCCCAGCTGATCCTGACCCTCGACGTGCTCCGGGTGTGGATCGCCGACCAGCGTTTCCAGCCCCAGCATGTGCACCCGGCCTGGTTCATCCCGGTCGTCGGCAATCTCGTCGTTCCGCTCGCCGGGGTCCGGCACGCTGGCGTGGAAGTGTCCTGGTTCTTCTTCTCCGTCGGTGCCGTCTACTGGCTGGCCTTGCTCGCCGTCGTGCTCAACCGCCTGTTCGTCGGCGGCGAGCTGCCGTCGGCGCTCGCCCCGACCCTCGCCGTGCTGATCGCCCCGCCCGCGGTCGGCGCGCTGTCCTGGCATGCGCTCGGCGGTACCGCCCACGATCCGTTCGGGCAGATCCTGCTCAACGTCGCGTTCTTCCAGGCGTTACTCCTGCTCACCCAGGTGCGCCAACTCGCCCGGATCCCCTTCGCCTTCCCCTCCTGGGCGCTCAGCTTCCCCCTCGCCGGACTCGCCGCCGCC
>JARRQM010000092.1:0-6100 GCA_037381765.1 Kineosporiaceae bacterium | reverse complement strand
GCTGGACGCTCCTCATCACCATCGTCACCACAGCCGTCGTGATCACCGGCGGCACCGCCGTCTGGGGCCTGGAACGCCACGCCTCCGGGAGCAACCTGCGGAGCTGGGGCGACTCCCTGTGGTGGTCGGTGAGCACCGTGACGACAACCGGGTACGGCGAGCACTACCCGGTCACCGTCGCCGGGAGGATCGTCGCCGTCCTGATCATGATGTCCGGTATGGCCATCCTCGGCGCCGTCGCCGCCGTCGTCGCCTACGGGTTCACCAGCCGGCTCACCCACCGCATCGAAGCCGCGGTCACCCATGTCGAAAGCGAGATCGAACAAGTCGAAGCCGACCCGGCCGGGGCCGGGGGCGGAACCGGCAGCACGCACGGAACCTCCCTGTTGCACCGTCGGGCCCCCAGCCTGCGGGCCCTCACCGTCGGGGTGCGCGACGCCACCTCGGCGGCCGCCCTCACCTGGCTGCTGGCCCGGCTCGGCTGGCACCCGGCGGCCGACGGCACCGGGCTCAGCTGGTCCCAGGGCGGGGTCCAGCTCCGGCTCGCGGTCCACCCCGGGGACGCGCCTACCGGGGCACAAGGCCGGCTCACGTTCTCCGCGGGAACCTCGGAACGCCTCGCCCGGATCGTCGACGAATCCCTCAGCCACGGCTTCCACCCCATCGACCCGACCACGGGAACGGAAACGGCCCCCGGGACCGACCTGCCCGGGACACCCGTCACCCTCCGCACGGCCAGTGGATTCGAGGTTGTCCTCGCCACCTCCTGACCGTTCCGGCCCGCCCCGCTCCCCGGGTGGAACGCTTCGGCGAGGTCCGGGCGCCGACACCGGGAACGGGCCGATAGCGTTCAGACCATGCGCAGTTCCCGTCGAGTGACCCGCGGCCTCGGATTCGGCGTCGATATCGGAGGGTCCGGGATCAAGGGTGCCCCCGTCGACCTCACCACCGGCACCTTCACCGCTGAACGGGCCCGGGTGAAAACCCCGCAGCCCTCCACGACGAAGGCCGTCGCCGAAGCCGTCGCCGAGATCGTCGCCAACTTCGGTCGCCGGGCCGGACGCCGCCCCGTCGGCGTCACCTTCCCCGCGGTCATCCAGCACGGGGTCGCCCGCACCGCCGCCAACGTCGACCGTTCCTGGATCGACACCGACGTCGACGCCGTCATGACCGAGGTCCTCGGGCGCAGCGTGCACGTCGTCAACGACGCCGACGCCGCGGGGCTCGCCGAGGTCCGGTACGGGGCCGCCCGCGGCGTCCGCGGCGTCGTGTTTCTCGCCACCCTCGGCACCGGGATCGGATCCGCCCTGCTCGTCGACGGCCAGCTCGTGCCGAACACCGAACTCGGCCACCTGGAACTCGACGGGGTCGACGCGGAGACCCGCGCCGCCGCGAGCGTCCGCGAGAACGAGAGCCTCGGCTGGCAGGCCTGGGCGGCCCGGCTGCAGCGGTACTTCAGCGCAGTCGAGGACCTGCTCTGGCCCGACCTCATCGTCGTCGGCGGCGGGGTGAGCAAGCGCGCCGACAAGTTCCTGCCCCTACTCGACCTGCGCACCCCGATCGTGCCGGCGACGTTGCGCAACGAGGCCGGTGTCGTCGGCGCCGCCCTGCTCGCCGCCGAACTCGGCTGAACCTGCCGCCGCCGGGCGGCTCCCTACGCGCCTTACCCGCCGTCGAAGAACCGGTCGATGTCATCGGCGTGGGACAGGGCCGCACTCGACTCGGCGACCGACTGCAGGTAGCTCAACGCCCGGTCACGCCCCATCGCCGAGGTCGCCACCGACCCCGCAATCGATGCCAGTGCGGTGACGAAGGCGAGCTTCTCGGTCTGTGTCTCGCTGGCATCGGTGAGCACGAAGTGCATCGCCTCATGATCACCGAGCAGCTGGAAGCGAATGAAGGCGGCGGCCCGCTGGTTGGCCCGCGCGGCCATCCGCCGGTCCGTCGTCGACATCACGCACCTCTCCGCCCCCCGGTTCCTCCGGGCGGCCCCACCACCGCAGCAGACCAGGCGGTCGATCGCAACGGTTCGCAGCCGACGGTACCCGCCCGAGCCGAGGCTCCTACCGGATCCACGCAGCCCGATCACAGTGCGTAGGCAACAGTGACGGGAAGGGATGGGGGACGAGCCGGACTGTAAGCCGGATCCTGTGCCCCGACCGGTTACCCGGGCGAGGCGGCGACCATCCCTCTCGGGGCGCCGTTGCCGACGCCCTCCTCGCGCACTCCCCGAGGGGCGTGCGACGGTGGCGACCTACCCGGCAGCTCGGGCGGGCCGCCCTCGAACGCTGCCTGTCTGGTCTTGCTCCGGGTGGGGTTTACCGAGCCGCACCGGTCACCCGGTGCGCTGGTGGTCTCTTACACCACCGTTTCACCCTTACCTCCGCGGCCGGAGCCGCGGCGGCGGTCTGTTTTCTGTGGCACTGTCCCGCGGATCACCCCGGGTGGGCGTTACCCACCACCCTGCCCTGCGGAGTCCGGACTTTCCTCGGCGGACCCGAAGGTCCGACGCGGCCGCCCGTCCGGCTCGTCCATGGCCCAGCTTAGTGCCCGGAGACCGGCTCCCCGCCACCGGCCGTTCCCGGCTCCTCCCGGGATGACCGCACCTAGGGTGGGCGCCATGACCCCCGAGGAGTTCCGCGCCGCCGGCCACGACCTCATCGACTGGATCGCCGATCACCGGACCCGCATCCCCGAACTACCGGTACAGGCACAGGTGAAGCCCGGACAGGTCGCCGCCGCACTGGCCCTGCCCCCGCCGCAGGCTCCCGAACCGTTCGGCGAGGTCCTCGGCGACCTCGAACGGATCGTCGTCCCCGGGATCACGCAGACCCAACATCCGGGGTTCTTCGGCTGGTTCCCCTCCAACGCCGCCCTCGCCTCCGTACTCGGCGACCTCGCCTCCTCCGGGCTCGGCGCTCTCGGCATCACCTGGCAGTCCGCTCCCGCTCTCACCGAGGTCGAAGAAGTCGTCACGGAATGGTTGCGGGAACTCACCGGACTCCCCGAGGGCTGGCGCGGCGCCATCCACGACAGTGCCTCCACATCCTGTCTCGTCGCCCTGCTCGCAGCCCGAGAACGGGCCACCGAACACGCGCAGACCCGCGGCGGCCTGCAGGCCGAACCCGCTCCGCTCGTCGTGTACACCTCCCCGCACGCGCATTCCTCGGTGCCGAAGGCGGTGCTCCTGGCCGGATTCGGCCGGGACAACCTGCGCTACGTCGAGGTCGACCCGCACAGCTACGCGATACGCCCGGAGTCGCTCGCCGCCGCGATCACCGAGGATCTGGCCGCGGGACGGCGCCCGGCCGCCGTCGTCGCCACCGTCGGCACCACCGGGACCACGGCGGTCGACCCGGTCGCCGACATCGTCCGGATCGCCCGGGAACACGGCCTGTGGGTGCATGTTGATGCGGCGATGGCCGGTTCGGCGCTGCTCCTCCCAGAGTTGCGGGAACTCGGTGACGGGATCGACGGGGCGGACTCGCTCGCCTGGAACCCGCACAAGTGGATGGGCACGATCCTCGACACCTCCCTGCTCTACGTCCGCGACCCCGAACACCTCGTGCGGGTGATGTCGACGAACCCGTCCTACCTGCGCTCCTCCGTCGATGCGGAGGTCACCCAGTACAAGGACTGGGGGATTCCGCTGGGCCGCCGGTTCCGGGCCCTGAAACTGTGGTTCCACCTGCGGCTGGACGGGATCGAGTCGATCCGCACCCGGTTGCGCCGCGATCTCGCCAACGCCGCGTGGCTGGCCGAGCAGGTCGACGCCGCCCCGGGATGGCGGGTGCTGGCCCCGGTGGCCCTGCAGACGGTGTGCCTGCGGCACGAACCGGATGGTCTCGTCGACGAGGACGGCACCGTACTCGACGGCGCGGCACTGGACCGGCACACCCTCGCCTGGGCGGAGTCGGTGAACGGCACCGGCCAGGCCTTCGTCACCCCGTCCCTGCTCGACGGGCGGTGGATGGTGCGGGTCTCCATCGGGACCGAAGCGACCGAACGGGCTGATGTCGACGCACTGTGGAGCCTGCTCCGCGAACACGCGCAGCAGCGCTGAGGGGAAGCTGGTGGGCGAAGGGACGGACCGGACGGACGGCGACTCCGGTACCGGTCCGGACTCCGGTTCCGACCCGGGCAGCTCTGCCGGTGGGACCCGGGCCGGCCTCGTGGCCGCCGGTTCCACGGTGAGCTTCGCCGTTCTCGCCGTGACGGTCCGCATCGACCCGGGACCGCTTCACCGGCTGGACCACGGCGCCGTCACCATCGGGCAGACCCTGGTCCGGCCCCGACCGTGGCTGCGTGACCTGCTCGACACGCTCGCCCTCCTCACCGGACCCGGGACCTGGCGGCTCCTCGCCGTGGCCCTCGCCGGGTTGCTGTGGTGGCGGGGACGCCGTTCGGCCGCCCTCCGGCTACTCGCCGCCATGGCCGTCGGCGGGGTTCTCGGGATGGCGCTCAAGGTGCTGTTCGCCCGGGACCGCCCGGCCCTGCCGGATCCGGTGGCCTCCGTGGAGGGGTATTCCTTCCCGTCCGGACACGCCGTGAACTCCCTGCTGTTCGCCGCCGCCGTACTGACGTTCCTCCCGCCGGCGCTCGCGCGGGTGCCGCGCGGTCCAGCGCCAGCGCGGGTCGCTGCCGGCGCGGCCGCGGCGGTGGCCGTCCTCGTCACCGGGCTGGACCGGGTCGGGCTCGGCGTGCACTACCCCAGTGACGTGCTCGGCGGCTGGCTCGTCGCCCTCGCCGTTGTCGCGGGAGTTGCGGCGGTCCCTCGGCGGCGGAGCGGGTACGGGTCCGGGGTCAGGATTGGAGCCACGGCAGGCCCGCGGACTTCCACCCAGCCCGGCCGCCGCGGTGACTGTGCGCGTCCAGGGGCCCCTCGAATCCGTCGTTGACGCTGTACGCCTTGACGTACCCGGCCGCTGCGGCGGCATCCGCGGCGGCCACGGACCGCGACCCCATCCGGCCGAGGAACACGACGGGGACGTCCTCGGGAACGTCGGTCTCTTCGAGGTCAGTGAGGAAGTGCGGGTTCGGCACGAAGTCCGGGTAGGTCACCCATTCCACACCGACGACTTCCTTGCCCAGGCCGGACAGGTCGGGCAGGCCCACGTAGTACCACTCCGCCCGGGTTCGGATGTCGACGAGGACGGCATCCGGGTCGTCACGCAGCAGCGCGTACGCCTCCTCCGGCGAAAGGTCACCGGCGCGGGCCACGGCATTCACCTCCGGCTGTGCCGCCCCGGGGTGGACGGGCGGCTGCAGACACGATCCGGCTCCGGGACGTCCGCGGTCAATGCAGCGGAGGCAACCGGGTGAAGACCACAACGCAAGGGACAACAATGCGCAATATTGACGGTACGTACCGTTACGACACGACCGAATGGCCCGGACGGACACGCCCACCATGACCGGGAGAACCCGGCCCGCGAACGGCACCCGGGTGACCGGGGCGGACACGCCGCCGGGCCCGGCTTACCCTGCCTGGGTGAGCCAACCCACGCTGCTGGACCTGCTCGGCGGGCGCCGCAGCGCCCTCGACGCGACCGTCCCCACGGCCGCGTTCGTCGTCGTGCTCATCGCTACCCGCGGCACCGAACCCGGACTGCAGCTGCGCGCCGCTCTCGCCGCGGGCGTGGTCACCGCCGTGGTGACGGCGATCTGGCGTACGGTCCGCGGGCAACAACCCCGCGCTGCGGTCGTCGGCCTGCTCCCGGTACTCGGTGGGGCGGTCATCGCCGCCCGCACCGGCCGGCCGGAGGACTTCTTCATCCTGCGCATCCTCGCCAATGCCGCGAGCGCCCTGGCCTGGACCGGGTCGATCTGGATCGGCAGGCCCCTGCTCGGCGTGATCAGCGGCGCGGCACTGCGACAGCGCGGGCGGTGGCGTGGCGACCCGCATCTGTACACCGGATACCGGCGCGGCTCCTGGTGGTGGGCTGCCTCCTTCTGGTTGCGTGCGGCCGTGTTCGCCGCCTTGTGGGTGGCGGAGCTGCCGGTCCTGCTCGGACTCGCCCAGGTGGGGATGTCCTGGCCGCTGATGACCGCGGTGCTGCTGCTGTCCTGGCGGGCACTGCGGCTCGCCCTTCCCCCGGAG